>JABJCZ010000321.1 GCA_018668475.1 Alphaproteobacteria bacterium
CCGTGGACGCCCCGCCCAGCCTCGGTCAGGGGCTGAGGCGTGCGAATGCCCGCGACAACATCTTCACCCTGCGCATTGATCAGAAACTCACCGTAGACAGCATTTTCGCCGGTTGAAGGATTCCGCGTAAACGCCACGCCGGTCGCGCAGTCATCACCCATATTGCCAAACACCATGGCCTGAATAGTCACCGCCGTGCCCCAGGCCTGCGGAATTCCGTGAAGCTTGCGGTAAGTGATTGCTCGCGCGTTCATCCAACTATCGAGCACAGCGCCAATGGCCCCCCAGAGCTGGGCGTGGGGGTCCTGCGGAAAAGGCTTACCAAGGCGCGATTTCACCATGGCCTTGTAGGCCTCAATAAGTAGCCGCCAGTCCTCGGCTGCCATGTCGGTATCAAGGTAGTAGCCGCGCTCTTCCTTGTGGCGCTCCAGTAAATCTTCGAACGCCTGATGCTCAACGCCAAGCACCACATCGCCATACATCTGGATGAAGCGGCGATAGCTGTCATAGGCAAAGCGCGCATCACCGGTGCGCGCCGCCAGCCCTTCCACGGTAGCATCGTTGAGCCCGAGGTTGAGCACCGTATCCATCATCCCTGGCATAGACGCTCGCGCACCCGAGCGCACAGAAAGCAGCAGCGCATTGGATGCATCACCAAAGGTCTTGCCGACAATTTTCTCAACTGCCGCCAGCCCCGCCTTCACATCCTCGCGCAGCCCATCCGGCAGGGTTTTGTCGCCTTCGTAATAGGCATTGCATACGTCAGTGGTAATGGTGAAACCGGGCGGTACCGGCAGGCCGAGGGTTGCCATTTCAGCAAGGTTCGCCCCTTTGCCGCCCAGCAGGTCGCGCAAGTCACTGCGCCCTTCCGCCGTGCCGCCGCCAAAGGAATAGACCCACTTCGCTCCGGTGCCCATGGCTCTCAACCTTCGATTTTTGAAAAGTCGGCAACCCGATCGAGCGTGTCGCGAACGCTGGCGAGCAGTTTCAGTCTGTTTTCGCGCAAAACCGGTGCATCGGCATTAACTGTCACGCCATCGAAGAAAGCATCTACCGGGCCCCGGAGTTGCGCCATGGCGGCCATCGCGCCGGTAAAATTCTCAGCCACCAGTGCCGCATCTGTTCCCGGCCCGGTCACATCGATCTTCGCGATCAGGTTCTTCTCCGCCACCTCGACGAGCTGTTCGGCATCAACGTCGCCCGTGAACGAGCGCCCGTCCTTCTTTTCCTCGATACGGAGGATATTGGCCGCACGCTTGTAGGCTGTGAGCAGATTAGCCCCGTCTTCGCCTGCAATAAATGCACTAAGCGCGTCGACCCGCACCATCAGGCGCACCAGGTCATCCTCGTTGCCCAGCGCAAACACAGCCGCGACCAGATCGTGACGAACTCCGCGCTCCCGCAGGTGAACCTTCAGCCGGTCAGCAAAAAATTCAAGCAGCCCATCAACCACGTCGCCCGCCTGACTTTCGATCTGTACCGCGTTGTCGTAACGCGACAGGGCGTCGGCAAATAGCTTCTTGAGCGGCAGGCGAAGATTGTTCTCCAGCACCAGTCGGATCACGCCAAGGGCAGCGCGGCGCAATGCAAACGGGTCTTTGGAGCCGGTCGGTTTTTCATCAATGGCGAAAAAACCCACCAGCGTGTCGATTTTGTCGGCCAACGCAACGGCTACACTCTCGGGCGCGCTTGGACAGGCATCACCGGGCCCTTGCGGACGATAGTGATCGCTGATGGCCTGTGCGACCGCCTCATCCTCACCGGCGTGACGGGCATAGTAGGCGCCCATAATGCCTTGCAGATCCGGGAACTCCCCAACCATCGCCGTCACGAGATCCGCCTTGGCGAGCTTGGCGGCGCGAATGGCGCGAACGCCGTTTGCATCGGGCACGAACTTGCTGAGGTCAGCCGAGAGCGCCGCAATACGCCGCACCTTGTCGCCGAGCGAGCCCAGTTTGGCGTGGAATACCATGCCGGAGAGCGCCGGCAACCCGGCCTCGAGCCCGGCCTTCAGATCCTGATCCCAGAAGAAGCGCGCATCGGACAGGCGGGCGCGCAGCACCCGCTCGTTACCCGCAACAATCGCGGCCCCGGCATCTGTCGTCTCGATGTTGGAGACCAGCACGAAGCGCGGGGCAAGCTTGCCAGCCGCATCGCGCAGCGCGAAATATTTCTGGTGCTTGCGCATGGCCGAGACCAGCGCTTCTTCCGGCACCGCCAAGAACGCCTCATCAAACCCGCCAACCAACGGGGTCGGCCATTCATTCAGCCCGGCATTCTCCGCCAGCAGCGCGGGGTCATCTTCCAGCACGAGTCCTTCAGCTTCAGCCAATGCAAGTGCACCGGTCCAGATGGCGTCCTTACGGTCTTTCGGATCAAGCATGACCTTGGCCGCGAGCAATTTTCTGCGGTAGTCATTGGCGTCCGCGACCTGGAATGAACCCGGCGCCATAAAGCGATGGCCGTGGGTGATATTGCCGGCGCGCAAGTGGCCAAACTCAAACGGCACCACCACGCCGTCAAATTGGCAGAGGATGGCATGGAGCGGGCGCACCCAGCGCAGCGCATGCTGGCCCCAGCGCATGGACTTCGCCCAGAAAACGGCCGTCAACGCGTCGGACAGCAGGTCGCCAAGCACCGCCGCCGTCTCACGGCCGGCCTCTTCACTGACCGCAAACCAGACGGCGCCCTTCGGCGTGTCCCGCTGCTCGCACTGCTCCAGCGTCAATCCGACCGACTTGAGAAACCCTTCAACGGCCTGTTCCGGCGCCCCGACCTTGGGACCCTTGCGCTCAACCTTGATATCGGGCTGACGTGTGGGCAAGCCATCAACCATCAATACGAGGCGGCGCGGCGTCACGTAGCTCACCGCGTCTCCGATGTCGAGCCGGGCTTCCTTCAGGCGATCAACAACCGCCTTTTTAAGATCGTCGGCGGCCCGTGCTTGCATGCGGGCGGGAATTTCCTCCGAAAAAAGCTCAAGCAACAATCCGGCCATGGCTCAACCCTCCGCCGCGCGGCCCGCAAGCCACGCTTCGCAGCAGCCTTTGGCAAGGGCGCGCACACGGCCGATATAGGCAGCCCGTTCGGTCACGCTGATCACGCCGCGCGCATCCAGCAAATTGAACAGGTGGCTCGACTTCATGCATTGGTCGTAGGCCGGTAGAGCAAGGCCCGTGCCCTGCGCCAACAACGCCTGACATTCGCGTTCAGCATCGGCAAAGTGGCGCGTCAGCCGCTCGGTGTCGGCGTGCTCAAAGTTGAAGGCGGAAAACTCTTGCTCGGCCCGCAGGAACACGTCGCCATAACTGACAGCTCCCGGGCCTTCTACGCCGTTCCAGTCGAGGTCATAGACGTTGTCGACGCCCTGCACATACATGGCAAGACGCTCGAGCCCGTAGGTGATTTCGACCGAAACCGGATTGCAGTCGATGCCGCCGACCTGTTGGAAATAGGTAAATTGAGTGACTTCCATGCCGTCACACCAAACCTCCCAGCCAAGCCCCCAAGCGCCCAGCGTCGGGCTCTCCCAATCATCCTCGACGAAGCGGATATCGTGCGCCATCACGTCAATTCCGAGTCGCTCTAGGGACGCCAGATATAGCGCCTGCACATCGTCTGGCGATGGTTTGAGGATGACCTGAAACTGGTAGTAATGCTGAAGCCGGTTCGGATTCTCGCCGTAGCGGCCATCGGTCGGCCGGCGTGAGGGCTGCACATAGGCCGCGCGCCACGGGTCAGGCCCAAGGCTGCGCAAAGTGGTCGCCGGATGGAACGTGCCAGCACCGACCTCAAGGTCATAGGGTTGCAGCACCACACACCCCTGGTCCGCCCAGAACGACTGAAGCGAGAGGATGAGTGACTGAAAAGAGGTATTTGCCTTGGACCGAGCGCTCATGGGTGCCGTGCAACAACAGGTGTTGGTTCGGGCCGCAACCTATCGACCGGCCCGTTGCGGGTCAACGCCGAAGCGCCTCGCCATATATCCGAATTGACCAAAAACCGGCCATTAATCAGCTATAGGGGCAATCGTCCCGGCCACAATTGACCAGTTTATCAGCCGCGAGATAGTGACCACAGGCGGCACACTTCACCATATCCTGCGAATCGATGGAGCCGGACGCCTTATCGCCATCCACCTGCTTTTCGCGTTTCGCCTTGATACGGCCCGCTGCCTTGAAGCCGTACCAGACGACGACAATGATCACGATTAGTACGAGGATTTTCTGAAAGCTAAAACCGAACATAAATTATCGCTTGAAAGCGCCCTTGATTAAGTCTGTGAGATATTGAATTCAGGTCCGGAACCAGTCAACAAATGTACGGTGCAATAGCTCGCGTTATGCTTCTTCGTCGCGCGCCAGTGCCTCGGCTTTATCCGCCCGTATCTTGCTACGACGGCTAATGGCTTTAAAGCCAAACCAGACCACTCCAATAATCACCGCCAGAACAAGAAGTTTCATGGGTGAAAACATTAGCACCTCCACGCCGCCTGACCCCGAAAGCCGGACAACAGTTTATGATCTCAAATAGCCGTAAAACAGTATCTGCCGCTGTTCGCGGTTGTCCTTGGCGGCGTCGGCAGTAGCCACCTGTGCCGCATAGTCTTTTGTCCGGGGCGGCGGGTCAAGTCCCCGATGTTAGTCAGGTAGTTGGGCTACAACCCAAATCGGCTCCACAACGCGCGGGCTTCAACCGCTGAAAGCACACCGTCAACGAACCCGCCCGCGGCATCGGCATAGTCTGAATCACCACTAAGCGGACTGCCGATGGCGCCGCCAGCCAGGGCACCGAAGCGGCGGCGCAACCAACCCCGCCGGGGCCCGATACGCCGCAGACGCACATCTTCACCGAACCGTTCCTTGAGAACCGCGGCCATTTCTCCGAGCCCATCAGCCAGCCCGTGACTGACAGCCTCGCGCCCCAACCAGAACTCACCCGAAAAAAGAGCGTCCTCTTCGCCCTTCAGGCGCTGGCCGCGCCGCGCCCGGACAACATCTTTGAAATTTTCATGAATTTGGTCCTGCACCGCACGCAGGCGCTGGATATCCTCTTCGCGTTCCGGGCGGAACGGATCAAGCAATGATTTGCGGTCCCCGGCGGTATACATCCGGCGCTCAATACCGAGTTTCTCGATGGCGCCGGCAAAGCCGAAGCCCGCGTAAATCACACCTATCGAGCCCACAATCGAGTTGGGATCGACAAAAACTTCGTCTGCCGAGATCGCCAGCCAGTAACCGCCAGACGCGGCGACATCCTCAACGAACGCCATAATCGGCACATTCTTTTTGCGCGCCATATGCCGAATTCGCTGGTGGATCAGCGCCGACTGCGCCGGCGAGCCGCCCGGCGAATTGATGACGAGCGCCACAGCTTTCAACCCCTTCAGTCGAAACGCGCGCTCAAGCGAAGGGCGCAACCCGTCATCAGTCAATCCGGCCCGCATCAATCCGGCACGGCCGATTGTGCCCTCAAGGCGCACAACTGCCACCACCGGAGGCGGGCGATGGAAGGCCAACATTGAAAATATCCGTGGCAACACGGTCTAAACTCCTTCCTCAGAGGAAACCGGTGTATCACGCAGCGGCAGCGGCGCACCGGCTCGTAGAATAGCATCAGCGGCGTCAGTATAGCCGTCTCCCTTACCGTGAAGCACCAACCCGCCAACCAGCCGCATGGCGCCACGACTACCGGCACGGGCCTGCACGATGACGCGTTTGGCCGGCCGTGCGCCGGGACCAAATGGATCACGCGGCCACAGCGGGAAAACCGTTACATCTCCGGCGCACCCATCCAGATGATCCAGCAATTCGGCGAGCCGCTCGGCCCGGTGAATCAGTGTGAAACTGGCACCAGGACGGGCCATGCGCAGTGCAAAGGCCACCCACGCCGCAAGCCCGCCATCGGCCTGAATGTGCGCCTGCGCCCGACCCGCATGGCCGGGCGACGTCGCGTGCGAGGCTTCAAAATAG
>JABJCZ010000322.1 GCA_018668475.1 Alphaproteobacteria bacterium
GACAGGCAACGTTCATCTCGTCGGCGCTGGTCCTGGCGATGTGGAATTGCTGACTCTGAAGGCGGCGCGCCTCCTGGAGCGCGCCGACGTCGTCGTATATGACCGCCTGGTCAGCGATGATGTGCTTGATCTGGCGAGGCGCGATGCCCGTCGGGTCTTCGTCGGCAAGGGGGGCTCTGGGGCAAGCTGGTCTCAAGATGCCATCAACCGGCTATTGCTTGATGAGGCGCGGGCCGAGCGTTGCGTGGTTCGCCTCAAGGGAGGGGATCCATTCCTGTTTGGTCGCGGTGGCGAGGAACTAGATTATCTGCGTGCCAACGGCATCAACGTGTCGATTGTTCCGGGAATTACAGCCGCCCTCGGATGTGGTGCGGCTGCCGGCATTCCGCTAACCCATCGCAGTTGTGTTTCCGCTGTGACCCTGGTCACCGGGCGCAACCAGCAGGGCGCGCCTGAGGTCAATTGGTCGGCGCTGGCAGCGCTTGAGGGCACGCTCGTGTTTTACATGGGCGTCGCGACGTCTGGTGAGATTTCCCGCCAGTTGCAACATGCTGGTCTACCGGCCTCTACGCCTGCGGCGTTGATCGAAAACGGCACGCTGCCTGGCCAGCGCGTCCTGCGCGGCACCCTCGAGAGCTTTCCTGCACTGGTTCGTCAGCATGGTGTCCAGGCGCCCGCTCTTATCGTCATTGGTGAAGTCGCCGCCGAGCGTTCGGTTGCGCGCCTGGCTGATGAATTCGCCGTCGCCGTCTGATCTGGAGATAAAGATGTTTGAGAATGTTATTACCGCCAACCGCCTTGATGATGGAACGGTGATTTACCTGACGCGGGAAAGCTTGTGGAGCCCTACGCTTGCCGATGCCTGGGTCGCGGAGGACGAAGACGAGGCCGTGGTCATGATGGCTGCGGGAGAAAATGCCGAAAATAAGGGTATCGTTGTCGGTGCCTACCTCATTGCCGCAGAGGTACTGGACGATACGGTGGTTGCCGTGCGGCTGCGCGAGGGTATCCGCGCCGATGGACCAACCCGGCGGACGGATTCTGTTAGCGTAGATGACAATTCGGAGCAGGCGCATGTACCGCTACGATGAATTTGACGCGGCGCTGGTAACGCAGCGGGTCGCCCAGTTTCGTGACCAGGTTGACCGGCGAATGAAAGGCACTCTGAGCGAAGACGAGTTTCGCCCCTTACGCCTGATGAACGGGCTCTACTTGCAGCTTCACGCCTACATGTTGCGGGTCGCCATCCCTTACGGCACGTTGTCGTCCGTCCAGATGAGGATGCTCGCTCATATCGCCCGGCGCTATGACCATGGCTATGGGCATTTTACCACCCGGCAGAATATTCAATACAACTGGCCGAAGCTTGTGGAAGTGCCTGACCTGCTGGACGAGTTGGCGACCGTTGAGATGCATGCCATTCAGACCAGTGGCAATTGCATTCGCAATGTGACCTCTGACCCTTACGCCGGTGCAGTAGCGGATGAAGTCGAAGACCCGCGTATATGGGGGGAGATTATCCGCCAGTGGTCGACGTTCCATCCGGAATTTTCCTTTTTGCCGCGCAAGTTCAAAATTGCGGTGACCGGCTCTGCCGAAGACCGTGCGGCGATCCGGGTTCACGATATCGGCCTGCGAATTCATCGCAATGAAGCGGGAGAGGTCGGGTTTGAAGTTATGGTCGGGGGTGGGCAGGGCCGCACACCGATGATCGCCAAAACAATTCGCGCATTTCTGCCCAAGGCGCACTTGCTGTCCTATCTGGAGGCGATCCTGCGCGTCTACAATTTGATGGGCCGGCGCGACAACAAATACAAGGCGCGGATCAAGATCCTCGTTCACGAAATGGGCGCTGAGGCTTTCGCCGACCAGGTCGAGGCGGAGTGGGCGGAGATCAAGGACGGCCCGGTCGATCTGCCGGCGAGCGAGGTCGCCCGAATCGAAAACTATTTCGCGCCGCCCGCGCTGGATACCGCCTCCAACGGCAGTGCCGATTATGCGCTCAAATTAAAAAGCGATGCAGCGTTTGCTGCGTGGGTTGGCAGCAATGTGCTGGGCCACGTGCAGCCGGGCTACGCCATTGCGAACATATCGCTTAAGCCCGTTGGTGGCGTCCCCGGAGATGCGACCGCAGAACAGATGGATGTTGTGGCAGATCTGGCGGCGCGTTACAGCCACGATGAGATTCGGGTGACTTATGAGCAAAACCTCGTTCTTCCCCATGTCCGCCGGGAGGACCTCTACGCGGTTTGGCAGGCGCTTGGCGAAGCAAAGCTCGATACTGCCAATATTGGCTTGCTCGGCGATATGATTGTCTGCCCAGGCCTTGATTATTGCAGCCTCGCCAATGCGCGATCGATTCCTGTGTCACAACAGATTTCGGAACGGTTTTCGGACCCGGAACGACAACGGAAAATCGGCAAGCTGGACATCAAGATATCCGGATGCATCAACGCATGCGGCCACCATCACGTCGGTCATATCGGCATTTTGGGAGTTGATAAGCGCGGCAAAGAGCATTATCAAATCACTCTTGGAGGGAAGGCGAACCAAGACGCTGCCGTTGGGGCGATTGTGGGGCCGGCATTTGCCGAAACCGATATCGCGGATGCGGTTGAGACCGTGGTCGACACCTATCTGGACCTGCGGGCTGACGGTGAGGAGTTCATCGAGACCCTAGGCCGGGTTGGTATCGCGCCTTTTAAGGAGACCCTCTATGCCACTCATTAAAGATGGAAGCTTTGTGACGGATCCCTGGATTCGTCTCGCGGATGAAGACGCGTTGCCTGAGATCGGGCCGATTATCGTATCGCTGACGCGTTGGGTGGCCGCTCGGGATGCGTTGCTTGCGCGCGGCTGGCCGCTTGGCATTTGCCTTGCCAGCGGGGAGTCCGTGGAAGCGATCACGGGTGACCTGGACCGGTTTGAAGTGGTTGCCCTGGAGTTCCCAACGTTCATGGACGGGCGCTCCTATTCCGCCGCGCGGCTCTTGCGCGAGCGCCACGGGTTTTCAGGTGAGCTCCGCGCGGTTGGCAATGTGTTGCGCGACCAGTTTTTGTTTCTGCACCGGTGCGGTTTCGACGCCTTTGAAGTGCGCGAGGGCGAGACCGTGAGCGGCTGGCTTCAAGCTGTAGCCGCGTTGACGGTTTGGTATCAGCCGACCGGAGACGCGCGGGTCACGGTTCCTCAGTTGCGCCAGTTGGCGCCGATTGCAGCAGAATAGGGTCAGACGATGTCTGCTCCTCTCGTCCCGGGCCGGCCGAGCCACGATGATGTGCTGCTCGCCAACGCTTACGCCGTTGAGCTTGAGCGAGAGTATGGTCATTTGCAGGGCCGCGCGCTGCTCGACGTCATGATCGGCGAGGTATTGCACGGCGATATCGCACTCGTAAGTTCTTTCGGTACTGAGGCGGCGGTGCTCCTTGCCCTGGTAGCAGAGGTTGACCCGGCAACACCGGTGCTCTTTCTCGATACCGGCATGCATTTTTCAGAAACCTTGCGGTACCGTGATGCGCTCACGGAGCAATTGGGGCTCACCGATGTGCGCACCTTTGACCCGTCGGCGCTTGATGCCGGGGCACATGACCCGGATGGCAGGCTATGGGCGCGCAACCCGAATCTCTGCTGCTATCTGCGTAAAGTTTTGCCGCTTGAGCGCGCACTCGGAGGATTTGGCAGTTGGATTACCGGGCGTAAGCAATATCAGGGAGCATCGCGCGAAGCCTTACCGGCGATCGAGGCCTCAAGCGGACGCATCAAAGTGAACCCGTTGGTGACGTGGACTCCGGTTGATATCGCCGGGGAGTATGAGCGCCGTGGATTGCCGCTGCACCCGCTTGTGGCGGCTGGGTACAACTCGATCGGCTGTGCGCCATGTACCCGCCCGATCGCGACGGGAGAAGAGCCCCGTGCTGGCCGTTGGTCGGGTAGTAACAAGTCAGAATGTGGCATTCACGTCGGCGGGGATGATGTCGCTGCGGGACCAGCGGCTGCAGAGTAGTTTTTGGCGCTTCTTGCGGCTGCAGTGAGCTGGACAGTTCCTCCTATTTTTGACGCAAGTCAACGCGGCTTGTGGACGTTGGCGCACCATGGGCTGTGCCAGTTCGTTCTCCATGCCGGGCTGGTTTCGTTAATGAGGCATCCCCATATGTACTCACTTAGCGTGTTTCGCAGATAAGCCTGAACAGGGAGGATACAGTCCATGACAGTACCCCTCGAAATTGTGTTCCAAGGTATCGATCCGTCTGAGGCGATCGAGCAGCGAATAAGAGCTGAAGTTCAGAAACTTGAGCGTTACCACAAACGGATCACCGCCTGCCGGGTGGTCGTCGATGAGGCCCATCGACGCCATTCAAAAGGAAACCTTTTTCAGGTTCGTGTTCATATGACTGTGCCAGGTCACGGCGACCTCGTCGTCAACCAGAACCATGGCGACAATCATGCGCATGAGGATGCCTATGTGGCGATTCGCGACTCATTTGCTGCCACGCGACGCCAACTGCAGGAATTCGTGCGGGTGCAAAAGGGCAAAGTGAAAACTCATGGAAATCACGATGCGGTGGACGAGGCTGTTCCGACCTGACGAAGGCGCAGCGACAATGTAAGCCGGTGCCCGGGCCAACAAAACTTGGCCTGGGTTTTTCGGTCGTTGGAAGTAGGGGTGGGTTATCAGCGAATAATGTCGAACGCGCCGATACCCTGCTCCAGGTAGTCCGGCAACAGGGGTGAGGCCGTAAGAACGCGACAAACCTCGTCGCGGCTCATACCTTCGGTTTCCATCACCGCTTGCAGCCATTCACCGGCGCTATAGACGCCGCGCCCCACCCAGGCGATGGCCAGTATCTCGGTCAACTCGCTGGTGGTCAGGTCGTTTAGGGCGCTGGCAAACGATTCATAACTCGCGTCGTTCGGATAGCCCGCCATCAAATTGTGGATGCTGTTGCCATGCGACAGGGGGCGGCAATTCAGTTCCTCTGGCGGAGCGATGGTTTGAACACCGCGCGCCCGGTCCGCAATCCGGTAGATTTTTTCCGGGTTGATGGCGGGAGTTGCCAGAACTTCGAGCTGAACGTTTGTAGCCATGAGTGAATTTTGCACAATCACCCTGCGCTTACCTTGACCTGAATCAAGCGTTACTCGCGGATCAGTACAAATTCGCGTCCTACACGCTTCAGCAGTGGAATGCCCTCCGGCGCGGGTCCGTCTTGCAGCCAGCGCTGGAGTTCGCTCAGGGCGTAGGCGGTGATGTCGGGGATGGGCAGTGCAAGAGCATCGCGGATTGAAAGCCAGCCAAGGTCGTGGAGTTCGCCGTCACCGCCCAGTTCGCCGGTGACGGTATCAGCGCGGGCGACGAAAAAGCGGGCGTTGAAGCGCCGGGGGCGGCCCGGTGGCGTGACAGCGCGGCAGATATAATCCAGCTCGTCGAGCGCCGGCGCCAAACCGATATCGTGGAACGGTCGCCAGGAATCGCGAATTTTACCTTCAGGTTTGGCCGCGCGGCGCGCGACCAGCAGTCCAGTTTCTTCCCAGGTCTCACGAATGGCTGCCGCTGCGAGTGATCGAGCCCGTGCGGGCGTGCAGCTTTTTGCAAGATTGGCTGCCACAGCGGGACGCAACTCGCCGGCCGGCTTGACGTAGCGGTCGTCCGGATCTACGGCCCCGCCAGGAAATACATAGCGGTTTGGCATAAAGGCATGTTTGCCGTGCCGCTGGCCCATCAAGACCTGCAGCGTCTCGCGCTCGTAGCGGTATAAGACAAGAGTTGCCGCATCTCTGGGGCGGCGGGTCGAGGGGTGGCTCATAGCGTGTGAACTCTACCGGATTCGCGGGGCGTGTGCAGCGGTTGCGTCGTCGCGGCGCATGGTGTTCTGTTGCGGCCTGAAATTATCTGCGGGAGAGTTGAATGAAGCCGAAGGTCAAGATTTTCACCCTGGGTGGAACTATCGCGAGCGCGAGCACTGGTGGCAAGGGTGTATCCCCGACGCTGGGTGCTCAGGCGCTGGTCGATGCGGTACCGCAGATTGCCGATGTGGCCGAGGTTGAAGCGGAAACCTTTCGTCAGTTGGCCAGCCCCCATATTGGCTATGACGATGTGATTGCTCTTTCTGTAGAGATCGAGAAAGCCGTGGCGAATGGGGCCGCAGGCGTTGTCGTTACCCAGGGCACCGATACGCTGGAGGAAACGGGGTTTTTGCTGGATCGGCTGGTGGAGCTTGACGCGCCGGTGGTGCTTACCGGTGCCATGCGCAACCCGACACTGCCGGGAGCGGACGGCCCAGCCAACATGCATCATGCGGTCATGGTCGCTGCCAGCGAGGCTGCTCGTGGTTTCGGCGCGATGATCGTTTTCAACGATGAAATTCACGCTGCTCGTTATGTGCGCAAGAGCCATACCCAGAGCACGGCAACCTTTACCTCGCAGCCCATCGGGCCGATTGGCTGGATCGCCGAGAATGATGTCCGGGTTATTGCCCCGCCATTGGGGCGGTATCCGTTAGCGCGACCGGTGGCGGAGGCCATGGGCAAGGTCGCGCTCCTCAAGGTATGCATGGGCGATGACGGCACGTTGGTGCAGGCGGTTGTTGATGGTGGATTTGACGGCCTGGTCATTGAGGCGACGGGCGGCGGCCATGTGACAGAAGTCATGGTGGATATGGTCGTTGGTGCCGCCCGGCAGATGCCAGTCATTTTGACATCACGTACTGGCGGCGGTGAAATTCTGCGGGAAACATATATGTTTCCCGCAGAATTTCACCGCCGCCA
>JABJCZ010000323.1 GCA_018668475.1 Alphaproteobacteria bacterium
ACAGGCCCAGCGCGCGGACCTGCGGCATACCTGCAAGGCCATCGACCCCACTCCCGCCTGACAGCCGTTCCAGCAGCGTCTCGGCCTGGTCTTCCAGTTGATGCGCCAGCATCAGGTGCAGCACACCTTTGCGGCGGCACCAGTCACCGAGCAGGCGCAATCGTGCGGCCCGAGCGGCGGCCTGAACGCCGCCAACACTGTGCGGTTCGCGCCAGGTCAGCACACGATGCTCAATATCCCGCGCGGCAAGCCACGACCTGACCAACCCGGCTTCCGCTGCGCTTTGTGGCCGCAACCGATGATCGACCGTCAACGCCATTACGCTGCCGCCGCGTTGGCGAACCCAGCGGTCGGCGAGGAGCAACAGCGCCAGGCTATCCGAGCCGCCGGAGACGCCAACAGCCAGATGCGCCGCAGGCTCGAACGGACCAAGCGGGGTCATCAGGTTAGCGAATGTATCGTCGGAAATTGCAGCTGCAGTAACGACCGGTGCCCGTGTCGGATCAACGATCACCGGCCCGGTTGCGGGTTCAGCCGCTGTTGGGCGCCCAGGCACCGGGCTTAAGAACAGCCAGCCTGGGCACGCCCGCGCTGTGCGGCCTGACGCACGTTGACCGGCATTTCCGGGAAATCCTGCGCAAGCTTGTCAAACGTCTGACACGCTTCCGGAAACCGCTCAAGATTGACAAGCGAGAGGCCCAGTTTTACCAGGTTGGCCGACGCTTTACTGCCGTTTGGATATTGCTGGAAATTCACCGCATAGAGCCGTGCCGCATCTCCAAACAGTCGTCTCGCATAAAAAGATTCACCGCGCCAGTACGCCGCATTTTCCACCAACGTGTGCCCAGCGTTCAGCCTGACAAAGTCTTCAAACGCCAGATCAGCTTCATCCCACTGCATCTGATTCATAAGGGACATGGCAAATTGATACTGTTCTTCCGGGGTCCCGGTCGGCAGAAGTGCTGCCGGTGCCGCCGTCGCGACCTCGACCGGTTGCTCAACCGCATCAGCTGAATTCAACGGAATAGTGCCGAGGCTCCGGGGAGCCTGCGAAGGTTTGTACCCTCCTCCTGATTCGACCGCTAATGACGCGCCCCCGGTTGTTTCCGGCGCAGCACCGGCTGCCTGGTTGGCCGTTGCAGTTTGGCTGGCGGGTGGCGTATTAACCGCTGCAGCACGGGATGCTGGTTCCAATGCATTAAGGCGAAAATCAACATCCGCGACCAGTTTCTCAATACGTCCGCCAAGTTGCTCGAGCTGATTGCCGAGTTCATCAAAGCGGCCAAACACCTTACGCAGCCGTTCCTCATACTCATCTACGCGCGTCTCAATCACCGCGAGGCGGCGACCGGCCCCACCCTCTGCCGCCTGTCCTGCCGCAGAGGCCGCAGCACCACCCTCAGGCGCTGGTGCCCCGGCGTACACAGTACGCTGAAGATCCTGCATCTCGCCCCGGGTGGTAGCGAGCTGTTCGCGCAACATCTCCAACTGGTTATAGATTGATTGCAATTCCGATTGCGCCCGCGCTGGCGCAGCCGCACCGATCATCAGTCCGGTCGATACGGCTACGACCGCCAAAGCGGCAATCAACACGCGTTTCAATCTACGGGCCCGCCCGTTCTGAACGTTCTGCTTCAATGGTCGCCCCTTAATTTACGACGCTGACCGACCGGCGATTAAGGTTCCAGGACTCACCGTCGTGACCCAGCGCATATGGACGTTCCTTGCCATAGCTGATGGTCTCCAGACGACTTCCGTCAACGCCGAGCGCCATAAGGTATTTGCGCGCTGCGGCGGCACGACGCTCACCCAGCGCGAGGTTGTATTCACGAGTCCCACGTTCGTCGCAATGTCCCTCGATTGTCACTTTGGCATCGGGAAACAGGTTCAGCCATTCAGCCTGACGCTCGAGAACACCACGTGATTGCGGCGAAAGAACGGCACTATCGAGCGCGAAGAACACCCTGTCGCCGACGTTCTGCACCAGATCTTCCTGTGTGCCGGGAATTGGCGCCGACGCGTCGATTGACGCGACCTGCGTCTCTACATTGCTTGAATCGATGCTGGCATCAGACCCGTCCGTATTATTGGCCGATGTTGACGATCCATCATCTGCCGCCGAGCTGGCGGTATCCGGAGCACTCTCACACGCAGCAACGACCAAAAGGACCGCTGCCAGTGAAACTAACCATCTGATTTTCATGATTCTGTTCCTTCTCACCCAGTGAAATGTTGCGCGTCTGATCTTCAGATCGCGTATTGCAACAAAGCAGGACGACGTGTCGTCCGCGTAATTTCTGCACGTCCCTCAACTCCATACGGCACGGGTTCATCCCAAGGTTTCGTCATGGAATTAACGGTGACCAGGCAGGGTCCGAAGCTGCCGTTGTGGTAAACACGATACGCTCGTTGTGCCCTGTGATATCGATGGTAACAAGCTCTGACGCATCGGGGTCGCGCGACGTTTGGCGCATGAACATAAGAACCCGCCCATTGGGTGCCCATGTGGGTCCCTCAACAAGGTAGTCCTGCACAAGAATGCGCTCGCCTGACCCATCTGGGCGAATAACGCCAATCGCGAACCGGCCGCCGCTTTGCCGCGTAAATGCAATAAGGTCGCCACGCGGTGACCAGACCGGTGTCCCGTAACGGCCCTTGCCGAAGGTAATGCGCCGCGCACTGCCGCCGTCACTTTCCATAACATAAATTTGCTGCGACCCGCCGCGGTCAGACTCAAAAGCCACAAATTCACCGTCTGGCGAATAGGACGGCCCGGTATCAATGGCGTCATTACGCGTGAGCTGGGAGATATCGCCGGTCGGCAAATGCATTTCAAACAACTCGGAATTTCCGTCCTTCGCGTAGGTCAGCACCACCCTGTTACCGTCCGGAGAAAAGCGTGGCGCAAAGGTCATACCGGGGAAGCGCCCGAGAACTTCCTTTTGTCCAGTGTCGAGATTACGAAGATAAACTCTTGGCGCGCCTCTTTCGAATGACAGATAGGTGATCTCTTGCGCCGTCGGTGAAAACCTCGGCGTCAGTGCCAGCGATTTGCCGTCAGTCAAGAACCTCAGGTTCTCCCCGTCCTGGTCCATGATGGCCAAGCGTTTGACACGGTTGTCGAGCGGCCCGCTCTCAGAGACATAAACGATGCGTGTATCGAAATACCCACTTTCGCCGGTGAGCCGTTCGTAAATCGCGTCAGACGCCTTGTGCGCAATCCGTCGCCACAGCCCCTCAACACTCTGAAACCGCAGGCCCGCCAGATAATCGCCGGCAAAAACATCCCACAAACGAAACTCGACCGAAAACTTTTGCCCCGGACCAAGCGTCACCCGTCCAGTAACCAATGCCTGAGCATTGATAATGCGCCAGTCCGCAAATCGCGGCTGCCCCAGCATGCTGGGGCTAACTTTCTCAATAAAGGCTTTTGGGCTGACCGGACGAAACAGGCCGGAATATTCAAGGTTTCGGCTGATCACCGCTGCGAGATTGCGACCAACTTCCTTTTCTTCCTCGGTCTCGCCATAAAATACCGGCACGGCAATAGGCAACGGCTCAACATGTCCGCGTGTAATATCGACCTGAAGGTCTGCCCGTGCGGTGGAGGGCGCCAGCCACCCGACGGCGGTAGCGGCAACCAGTAATCCGGCAACGAAAAGCCGCACCACGCGCAGTGGGCGCCGTGGTTCAATCATCAAACGACAATCCGCACCAATCAAACATGAATGCATATCTACCCCTCGCAGGCCTTGCCCGCTGCGTCAATGGTCACAACGGCGGACGGAAAGTCATGGTGACGTCGCGCCAGTGATCGTAACTGTCAACATGGGCGCGCAGAACGTCGAACGGGCTAGCCTTGAGCACTGCCCGCCGGGCGCTCTCCGCCATCGTTCGTATGTTTGTGCCCGTATCGGTTGGCTGATCGATGATTTCCGCACTCTGTACCTTGCCATCCGGCAATAGTCGAATGCGAATTGTAACGACGAGCTTGTCGGCATCCTGCACCCCAACCGGCACGCTCCAGTTAGCCTCAACGTCACGGCGAATTGCGTCGGCGATTGTCGCTTTTGCTATGGCGCTCAACAACTGAGGCTTGGCTTGTGCGGGCGCCGCGGCCTCAGGCTCAGCGGTCACACTTTCAAGCAATGCGGCAAACTGGTCGTCCGGCGTTTCCTCAGGCTCTTTTTGCGGGGCCGGGGTCTCTGGCGCAGGATCTTCGGCCGCCAGGTCCTTGAGCAATGTTTCAAACGCCGGCTTGGGCGGCGCCGGGCGGACCAATGGTCGCGGCACAGGCGGCGCTTTTTTTGCAGGCTCGGGAGGCGCGACCTCAGGCACAGGTGGTGGGTCGAGCTTTGCCTCAGGCTTGGGCAGTGGCTCTGGCTCCGGCGGTGGGGTGGGCTCAGGCGCAGGCTCCAGCGCTGCCACTTCAACGGGCTCAGGTTCCGGCGCAGGCTCAGGATCGGGAGAAGCGACAGGTTCCGGTGGAGGTGCCGGTTCGGGCACAGGATCCGGCTCAGGTTCGGATTCGCGAACTGCAACCGGTTCTGGCTCAGGCTGTTTCAGCGGTGCGACAACACGCTCGTCCGCGATGGCGACAACAGAAATTTCTACCACAGCAGGCGCAGGGTCGGGGGTGCTGCTGAAAAGTGACGGCAGGCCCAATACCGCAGCGGCAATAACCCCGACATGCAGGGTCCCCGACAATATCCAGCCGCGCCGGCTCATCATGGTTTTTCTAGCCGCCTTGCCGCTGCTGGGTTATCAGCGCAACATTCGAGAATCCGGCCCCGTTTACCGCACCCATCACTTCCATGACGCGGCCATAGGCAATAGCGCGGTCACCCCGCACAAAGATACGGGCCTCCGTCTGGCGCTCGGTAATCGCCAGAAGCTTGGGCACCAGCTCATCCAGCGCGACCTCGGTCTCCTGGATGAAAATC
>JABJCZ010000324.1 GCA_018668475.1 Alphaproteobacteria bacterium
CCAGGGCCGAACCTCTATTGTGCGGTGATCGTCAAGCGCGTCGATGCCCGCACCCGTGCCAAAACTTCCATCAACGAACTGCTGCGGAGCTAAAACCGATGTCCGGGCTTGAACAGCCGCTGGACCTCGCCCGGTCGCTCATCCGTTGCGAGAGCGTAACCCCGGCAGATGGTGGCGCCCTCGACACCTTGCAGGCAGCGCTGGAGAGCCTCGGGTTCTCCTGCCGCAGGTTGCCGTTTTCCGAGCCCGGCACCGACGACGTAGATAACCTCTACGCGCGGCTCGGCACCAGCGCGCCCAACTTCTGCTTCGCCGGTCATACCGATGTCGTACCGGTCGGCGATGCCGACGCCTGGGAACACACACCCTTTGCCGCCGAAGTCGTGGACGGGCACCTTTATGGCCGGGGCGCGGCCGACATGAAGGGCGCGATTGCCGCCTTCGTTGCCGGCACCACACGCTATCTCGCAACTCATGACCAAAAGGTACCGGGCTCCATTAGCTTGCTGATTACAGGCGATGAGGAAGGCCCGTCGATTAATGGAACGCGCAAGGTACTGGAGTGGATGACCAAAGAGGGCGAGACACTGGATGCCTGTCTGGTTGGCGAACCGACCAATCCGGATGCACTGGGCGACATGGTCAAGATTGGCCGGCGCGGCAGCCTGAATGCGCGCCTCACAGTTACCGGCACACAGGGTCATGTGGCGTATCCACACCTTGCCGACAACCCGGTGCCCGGCCTCATCGCCATGGTTCACAAGTTGACGACGGCCCGACTCGACGATGGCACCGATCATTTTCAACCATCTAACATCGAGGTGACCAGCATTGACGTCGGCAATCCGGCAACCAACGTCATTCCTGCTCAGGCACAGGCGATGTTCAACATTCGCTTCAACGATCTGCACACATCGTCAGGCCTTGATACTTGGCTGCGGGCCGAGTTCGATGCCGTCGGAGGCGACTATGATCTCGCCATCCATATTACCGGTGAAGCATTCCTGACGCCGCCCGGCCCTTTCAGTCGCATGATCGTAGCAGCGGTCGAAGACGCGACCGGTCGCACGCCCGAACTCTCGACGACCGGCGGGACGTCCGATGCACGCTTTATCAAAGACTATTGCCCTGTAGCCGAGTTTGGTCTGGCCGGCAAAACGATGCACAAAGTAGACGAGGGCGTGCCTATAGCTGACCTTGACGCGCTGGCAGAAATTTATCGCGGTGTACTTGAGCGCTACTTCTCAGCCTCTGACGGCGGCGCCTGAGGCTCGTCAATGTGCGGCGATAACGATGGAGCAGATGTGCCCGACTCTACTCCGGCATCATCGCTCGTCCCTGACGGTACCATGCTCGCCACCGGTTTGAGACCATTCAAGCCCTCCAGGTTGGCCAGACTGGTCACCTGCGCGCGGATCGATGAGACCTGATCGACCTTGTTGAGCAATGCTGTCGCGGCCTCCGCGACTACATCATGCAGAGCACCTTGCACCGCATCGGCAACGCTAGCCAGATCCGCCAGTGTTGCATTGGCTGATTGCAAGTTGGTGATTCCGGTCTCCAGGCCCGCCGCCGCCGTGCCAACACGCGTGATACCGTTGCCGACGTCCGTTCGCATCTGCGCCAACGCATCCTGTGCGCTTACCACATTGACGACGGCCCGCGCCGCGCCCGCCGCGCTCAGAATATTATCATGCTGTAGGGGTTGGGAGAGCGTAGCGACCCGAGCCCGCGCCACAGCAACTGCAATTTCATCACTGCGCGCTGCGGTGCTTGTGCCGATCCGCACGTTCAAATCCAGAGAGCTGGCACTGCCACTTACTTGAAATCTGTTGTTGGCCGTGATGTCGGTACTGGTCGAAAACTGATCATTGAGCTGTACGGAAAGTCCGAACTCACCAATGACGATATCGCTGGTCTCGCCGGTCGCCGGCGCCGCAGTGCCGACTTCGGATGTCGCGCTCAAGCCGGTGGTGAGATTTATAGCCGTAAAGAGTTTCGTTGCTGAACTGAAGCTGAGGGCAATGGTGTCGCCATCGGAGACATAATCATCACCTGCTCGTGAATCGAATGTCAGCGCCTGGATACCGTCACCGGTTTGAATGTTGCTGCCGATAGACGTCGCGACAAAGCTGTTGGCGCCATCAAGAACCGCCGCGCCGGACAATTCAGCAGCGCCGGCAATGGTGTCAATCGTGGCGCGCAGATCGACAAATTCCTGATTCAGTACGGCGCGTTGCACATTGGATAAGTCAGGGGCCGCCGCGTCGTCTGCCAGCTCGTCCATGCGCGTCAGCTTCTCTTCAACCAGCTTGAGTGCTGCATCCGCCGTCTGCAGCGTCGTGGATACTTTCGTGGCATCGCGGCCAGCTTGCTGCAAAACCTGAATTTCGCCGGCACGTTTCGACTCGACCCGCGTCGTTACATAAGGGTCACCGGGCCCGGCCAGACGCGCACTCGTGACCGAAGGCCGAAACGCGGAGACCGTGGCAGCCGTTGAGGCGCTGACAATTGTAGCCGGTAACGATGTGGTCTGGCTGGCTGCATTGCCCGCAAACAGGGGCCGCGTGCTGGCGCTTTCGCGGCGCACGACAACGGGGGCAAGTTCAGCGGGCACGTTGTTGACAGCCATCGCACACTCCTCACCGGCGACAATGGTCGGCCGGCATCAAAGGCGAAGGGAATTCGGCCTAGTTTGCCCAATTTGCGGTGAAATAGTTGCGTCCCGGTTAAGAGTCTTGGTTAACGAGGTTGCCTGGGAAACGACGACATCAAGTCCTGACGACGCCACCTTCTGTCGCCCGAAGTTCGAGCGCGGCAGATAGAAGCGCGCGAGTGTAGTCCGTCTTCGGCTGCGTGAAGACATCGATAGCCGGCCCCTGCTCCACGACCAAGCCATCCTTGAGCACAACCACCTCGTGACTGATGGCGCGGATCACCCGCAAGTCATGACTGATAAACAGATAGGCGAGCCGGTGGCGGTCCTGCAAATCTCGCAGCAGCTCGATAATCTGCGCTTGCACCGACATATCCAATGCTGACGTCGGCTCATCCAGCACAATAAACCGCGGTTTCAACACCAGGGCGCGGGCAATGGCGACGCGCTGCCGCTGCCCGCCGGAAAATTCATGCGGGTAGCGGTTCCGCATGTCGGGGTCGATCCCGACTTCCTCAAGCGCAGTGGTGATCAGCTCGACCCGCGCGGCGGCATTGCCACCGAGCCCATGCACCTTCAGTCCTTCCTCGATGATCTGTGCCACCGACATGCGCGGGCTGAGGGAGCTGAAGGGGTCCTGGAAAACCACCTGCATACGCTGACGCAAGGGCCGCATGGCCTTGAAATCAAATTGCTCGATGGCCTGGCCCTCGAAGGCGATGGTGCCCTGGCTGCGCTCAAGTCGCAGCAATGCCAGCGCCAGAGTGGTTTTGCCGGAGCCGCTCTCACCGACCACGCCAACCGTCTGCCCCTCGCGCACGTTGATGGTCACGCCATCCACCGCCTTGATGTGGCCGACGGTGTGCCGCATCACACCGGCTTTGATGGGGAAATGCACTTTCAAGTCATCACAGCTCAGTACTGTTGGCGCACTCGCCTCAACAGGCAGCGGGTCCCCCTTGGGCTCGGCATTGAGCAAGGCCCGGGTATAAGGGTGCTGGGGCGCAGTGAATACGTCCTCTGAGGCGCCGGCCTCGACGATCTTGCCGTCTTTCATGACCGACACGCGGTTTGCCATATGGCGGACGATGTTGAGGTCATGGGTAATAAGCAACATGGCCATACCGAGCCGCGCCTGAAGGTCCTTCAGCAGTTTCAGGATTTGCGCCTGCACGGTGACATCGAGTGCGGTGGTCGGCTCATCGGCGATCAACAGGTCAGGGGTGCACGCCAGCGCCATAGCGATCATCACGCGCTGGCGCTGACCACCCGATAGCTCGTGCGGATAGGCCTTAAGACGGTGCGCGGTCTCACCTAGCGCCACCATCTCCAGCAGCTCCTCCGCCCGTTTATAGGCTGCGGGCTTGCGCATCGCCTGGTGCAACATAAGTGGTTCCGCCACCTGCCGGCCGATGGAATGCAGCGGGTTGAGGGACGTCATTGGCTCCTGAAAAATCATCGCAATGCGGTTGCCGCGCACTGAGCGCAGCTGGCGCTTGGATGCACCAATCATCTCTTCGCCGTCCACCCGAATGCTACCGCTCGGGTGACTGGCGACGGGGTACGGCAGGAGTTGCAGTATGGAGAGCGCCGAGACCGATTTGCCGGAACCGCTCTCCCCCACGAGGGCAACGGTCTCACCTTTCTCAACAGAGAACGAAATACCTTGAACTGCTTTGGTCTCGCCGGCACTGCCGCTAAAACTCACAGCAAGGTCACTCACGTCAATCAATGGTGTCTGATCCGTCATATCGGCCTAGCCCACCAACTTGCGTGGATCAAAAGCATCGCGCACGCCTTCGCCGATAAAGATCAGTAGGCTCAGCATCAGGCCAATCACAAAAAACCCGGTAAAGCCGAGCCAGGGTGCCTGCATGTTGGATTTTCCCTGCTGCAACAACTCGCCCAGCGACGGCGAGCCCGCCGGTAACCCAAATCCCAGAAAATCAAGTGCGGTCAAGGTCGTGATCGAACCGTTGAGGATAAACGGCAGAAAGGTCAGCGCCGAGACCATGGCATTGGGCAGAGCATGACGAACAATAATGGTGGGCTCGCCCACGCCGAGCGCCCGCGCCGCACGGATGTAATCAAAATTGCGCACGCGCAGAAATTCGGCCCGCACCACGCCAACCAGCGACATCCATTGAAAAAGTAGCAACAGGCCGAGAATCATCCAGAAACTCGGCTCGATGATGGCCGCCAGAATGATAAACAAAAACAGCTGTGGGAGCCCAGACCAGATTTCGATAAACCGCTGAAACCCGAGATCAACCCAACCGCCGAAGAAGCCCTGCACTGCACCGGCGGCAATACCGATGATGGAGCTGAAGACTGTCAGTGTCAGTCCAAAAAGAACGGAAATGCGAAACCCGTAAATCGCTCTGGCGAGCACATCCCGGCCCTGATCATCCGTGCCGAGCCAGTTTTCTGCGCTGGGAGGCGCCGGCGCGGGCTGCGGCAAATCATAATTGATGGTGCGATAGCTGTAAGGAATAAGCGGCCAGAGAATCCAGCCATTCTCATTGATCAGATCGGCCACGAAGGGATCGCGATAATCGGCCTCAGTCTCAAACTCGCCACCAAATTCGGTTTCGGCATAAGTGGAGACAACCGGAAAATAGAGCCCGCCGTCGTAGCTGACGACAATCGGCTTGTCGTTGGCGATGACCTCGGCAAACAAGCTGAACACGAACAGCGTGAGGAATATCCAGAAAGAAATGTAGGCGCGACGATTGGCCCGGAAGTTGCCGAGCCGGCGCCTGCTCATCGGCGACAGCGGTTTACGCCGAAACGGCCAGATCGGAATGCGCGCACCCATCGCGTCAGACCTCGCGCCGCTCGAAATCGATACGCGGATCAACCACAACATACATGATGTCGCCGATCAGATTGACAACGAGGCCGATCAGCGTGAATACGAACAATGTCCCGAAAATAAGCGGGTAATCCCGGCTGATCAGCGCCTCGAAGCCAAGCAAGCCAAGTCCGTCGAGAGAGAAAATGACTTCTATCAACAGTGCGCCGGTAAACAGAATGCCGATGAAAGCGCTCGGGAAACCCGAAATAATGATCAGCATGGCGTTGCGAAACACATGCCCATAGAGCACCCGTCGCTCGGTCAGCCCCTTGGCGCGGGCGGTGATTACGTAGTGCTTGTTGATCTCTTCAAGAAACGAGTTTTTGGTGAGCATGGTGGTGGTCGCAAACCCGCCGATGGCAAGCGCCAGAATAGGCAGCACCAGATGCCACAGGTAATCCAGAATCTTGCCGCCGATCGAGAGCTCATCAAAATTACCTGATACCAACCCGCGCAACGGAAACCAGTCGAGATAGCTGCCCCCCGCAAACAGGACAATCAACAGGATCGCGAACAAAAAGCTGGGGATGGCATAGCCACCGATAATGAGCCCGCTGGTCCAGACGTCGAACCGCGAGCCGTCGCGCACTGCCTTTGATATGCCGAGTGGTATCGATATCAAGTAGGCGAGCAGCGTCGTCCATAGCCCGAGCGATATCGAAACCGGCAATTTATCGAGGACGAGCGAGATGACCGATTGGTCGCGGAAAAAACTGTCGCCAAAATCGAGCCGCAGATAATTGCCCATCATGGTGACAAAGCGTTCCCAGAGCGGCTTGTCGAAACCGTACTGCTCGCGCAGGAAGGCGATCTTGTCGGCGCTGAC
>JABJCZ010000325.1 GCA_018668475.1 Alphaproteobacteria bacterium
CACCGCCCGGATAGCAAAAGCTGGCGCATGGCGAATAAAATCCGAATGTGATTTCAAGCGGTGACGCGGGACGAATAGCCCAGATCGGGTGATTGGGATCGAGAAATTCGACCGACAGCACTTCAAACGGGTCCGCCATATCCCCCACATAAGCGTAGCGCCCACTCATCAGTGTGCCGTCCTGTTGCACGATGTAGCGCAGGTGACCGCGCGCATGCTCGGCAACGCTACTGCCCGCAATCGCTTCAGTGCGGATAATGGGCACGCCGCCGGACTCAGTGGTCGCGATCAAGCGATCACCGTTGAGCTCAAGCACCGTCTTGCCTTCTTCAGCCGGGATCCCACTTTCTGCCGCGTAGCCGCGCATGCCCGCATTGGAGTTGTAGTAGCCGGTCCAGTAGCGACCGGGCGTGCCGTCTGCGAGATCAAGCCCAGCCAGATCCAATCCCATGTAGGTCAACGAATAAGCGCCAAAGTGAGACGTCTGCTCGGGCCGGTCCACGACATATTGGTTCAGATAAATCGCGCCGTTCTCCGCCGGCTTGAGGCCAGGTGGGAGCAGGGCCGCTGCAGCGTCCGGGTCAGCCGGCACCCAGCAGAAGTAGAGCATGCGGGCCTGGGTCACCAGTTGCGGCGGCAGAATTTTGTCTTGCGTCATGGCGTGTCTCCCGGTGGGCGAGTCTCAAACAAGCGTCAGCTCAAAACCTAGCGCAACTTGCGGCGCATGGTCAGGTGAAAAAATAGGGCGCATAGCCCAGGTAGTTTTCATCAATGATCAATCGCCGGTTAAGCGGCGGCTGTGCCCGGTGGCCGCAGTCGACCCGCTCGCACAAGCGACAGCTGGGACCGATCGGCGTGATGGCAGGCTCGGTATCAAGCACCAGACCATCGGCCGCCACCATTTGTCGTGCCTGACCGGCCTCGCATCCAATCACCGTGGCGATAGCGGGCGCCAAGGCGGCCTGACCGCCGCCCGGCCGCACCCTGCGCAATGCCAGGGTAAAAAATGTAGTGCCATCAGGTGTACGGACGACGCGAGCAACCGATCCGTCACCGGATGCAGCACTGCCATAAGCATCCCAGCGCGGGCATAGACCACCAAAACGGGGCACATGAAACCCGTTGCCACTGAACCGGCGAACGACATTGCCCGCAGCATCCAGCTGTACCACGAACAACGGAATCCCCTTGGCGCCGGGCCGTTGAAGCGTTGCCAACCGCAGGCACACCTGTTCAACCGGGGCACCAAACCGCCGCCCCAATAGCGCGATATCATACCGGGAGTCGCGGGCCGCCTGTTGAAATGGGCCGTAGGGCATAAGCACCGCGCTGGCGGCATAGTCGGCCAGTGCAATGCGCAGCAACCGGCGCTCATTGTTCGCCGTTACGCCAGCGCCCTGCACAGCCTCGTCAATGCCATCCGCCCAGTGCAACAAGGCAAACTGATGCGCCAGTTGGTAAGTGCGTTCCTCCGGTGAAAGCGCCTCGGACAATAGTACACGGCGCCCGTGGCGATCATATCGGCGCAGCGTCTCCTCCATCACATCCACCGGCAGCACTCGCGTTTTCACACCATGGTGGGCTTCGAGCACGCGCCGCAGGTCATTAAACAGGGCGTCCGACGACAAATCCTCCTCGGTCCAAAGGGCGTCGGTGAGTTCCTCCAGCTCAGGCACGTAATTGTCTCGGCCCTGAAGGTAGTCGAGCACCGGTTCGGCCGGGCTGTTCGCGTTACCCTCCGCAACGGCACCCGTCGTACCCTCGGCAACGGCGCCGCCTTGCCGGGCAGCATCCGCCAGGTCGCGGTAGGCCTTGTAAAGAGTGAATACGGCTTCGCCAGCCGCCGGACTGGCCCCAGAAACATCTTCAATATCCTGTGGGGATATAGCGGCCCGGACAAACAGTGGGTCGCTGAATACTTCCTTGAGCTGGGCGGCCACGCGGCCTTCATCGTCGCCAGCAAACTGCACCAGGTCTATGTCGTAGGCCTGACCGAGACGGAGCAGAAATTGGACGGTTACCGGGCGCTGGTTGCGCTCGATCAGATTGAGATAACTGGTCGATATACCGATCTGCTCGGCCATTTGGGTCTGAGTCAGACTGCGCTCTTGACGCAGCCGACGAACCCGCTGACCTACCATGATTTTTCGATCCGCCACTGAGACCCTCCTGCAGCGTCCTGCGGTGTTGCGTGACGCACTATATTGCAGAGCCGCATAAGTTACAATAATGACAATAATATTGTTGTCAATTTTCTAAGACATACATAAATACTTTTTGAATTTCAATATGTTATAGACAGTGAGGAACTTACACCGCAACTTGTCTTCATATTGCAATGCGGTATACGCCCGCCTTTGAGGAGATCCGCGATGACTGATAAACCGTTCGCCACAATCGTTCCCAGCGCACCGACAGGCCGATTTGATGGAATCGAGCGCAACTACGACCCGAGTGAGGTCGAAAAACTGCGGGGCTCACTACCAGTACGGCACACATTGGCAGAGCACGCGGCCAATCGTTTATGGGCCCTGATGCAGGAAGGCGACTACATCAATGCTCTTGGCGCCATGACCGGCGGCCAGGCGGTGCAGATGGTTCGTGCCGGCCTCAAGGCGATTTACCTCTCGGGATGGCAGGTTGCGGCCGATGCAAATGGCGCCGGACAGACCTATCCTGATCAGAGCCTCTACCCAGCCGACGCCGGCCCTGCACTCGCACAGCGCATCAACAATGCGCTGACCCGGGCTGACCAGATTCAGCACATGGAGCGGGCCGAGGGCAAAGAGAGTGAACAGGTTGACTGGTTCGCGCCGATTGTTGCCGACGCCGAGGCCGGCTTCGGTGGTTCGCTCAACGCCTTCGAGATCGCCAAGGCATACATTCAGGCTGGTGTCGGCGGTATTCACTACGAAGACCAGTTGGCTGCCGAGAAAAAATGCGGCCATCTGGGTGGCAAGGTGCTCATCCCCACCTCGCAACATATCCGCAACCTCAATGCCGCCCGGCTCGCCGCCGATATCATGGGCGCCGCGACGGTTATCGTCTCCCGGACGGATGCTGACAGCGCCCAGCTCCTGACCAGCGACATTGATGAACGCGACCGGCCCTTCATCTCTGGCGAACGGACCGCCGAGGGCTATTACCGCCTGCGCGAGGGCGAAGGCATGGCCCGATGCATCGCCCGCGGCCTCGCTTCCGCGCCCTATGCCGACCTCATCTGGATGGAGACCTCCAAACCCAGCCTTGAGCAAGCGCGCACCTTTGCTGAAGCGATCCACCGCGAGTTCCCAGGCAAGATGCTGGCTTACAACTGCTCTCCGTCATTCAACTGGCGCGCCAACCTCGACGCCGACACCATCGAGCGGTTTCAGCGAGAACTCGGCGCGATGGGCTATCGCTTCCAGTTCGTCACGCTGGCGGGCTTTCATAGCGTCAACCACGGCATGTTCGAGCTTGCGCGGGGCTATCGCGACCGCGGCATGGCCGCTTATTCGGAGCTGCAGGATGCCGAATTCGCATCCGAGGCTAACGGCTACACGGCCACCCGCCATCAGCGAGAAGCTGGCACCGGCTATTTCGACGCCGTCAGCCTCGCGGTCAGCGGTGGCACTGCATCGACAACGGCCATGGGCGCCTCAACCGAATCGGATCAGTTCACGGGGGCCGATCAAACGACCGAGGCCGCCGTTTCAGCAGCAGCCGAATAGAGTTCAGAGGCACGCGCCACGACCCCGGACAGCGTGCGAACGCTGCGTGGCTAGTGTCTTTTGGGCGGGTGAGGGAGGGCTCCCTTTACCCGCCCATTTAATTTCCGGGCGGAGATACCCTGTTGGCTATCCGGTGCGTTCGGCGGACCACCCTTGAGGGTCATCAAGAAACGCCCGGACGGAGGTGAGCTGCGCGTCGCTGGCTACGCCGGTTTCCAGTGCGATTGCCAGCAGCCAATCCAGGTCACACAGCGCGCTCAAGGATAAACCGGCACCCTCAAGTGCGGGCACGGCCGCGTCTGTCATGCGGGAAAACACCACAGCCACATGCTCCACAGTAGCGCCGGCGGCGCGCAACGCCGGCGTAAACTTCATGATGCTCGTCGCCGTCGTGATCAGGTCCTCGATCAACACGACGCGACAGCCATCAACGTCACCACCCTCAATCTGTCCGCCTGTGCCGTGATCTTTCGGTTCAGGCCGCACATAAACCAGCGGCAATCCCAATCGATCCGCCACCATGGTCGCGTAAGGCACACCGGCGGTCACACCGCCTGCGACCATGTCCACCCCGAGTGGGCGTACTTGTTCGGCCAGTGCATCGGCGATGGTGGCGCGTGCGGCCGGATGAGACAGTATTTGCCGGCAATTGATATAAAATGGCGCCAGCAGGCCTGAGGTCAGACGGAACGGATCTTCCGGCCGGATCAGGAAGGCCTCGGCGGCCAATATGGCCTTTGCAGTCGCTTCCGCCGATGCAACGGAACTGGAGGAGTGGGCGGAAGAACTGGATGGGATATCTGTAGACATGAGAAGCGGCACGGCTCCGGTTGTGTTGTTCAGAGGTCTAGCTTACACCCCTTTTATCGAGTCGCTTTGCGCCACCACCATTCCCACCGGCATACTGCGATCCTGAATTAACTTGAGGCCCGATGATGTCAGATCAATCTTCTCCCGCCGCGCTCTTTTGTGCGCTGGATGGCCGCGACGCACCGACCATCAATGCTCTTGCTGAAAACCTGCATGGCGCAGTTGACGGCCTCAAGCTCGGCCTCGAGTTCTTTTGCGCACATGGACCTGACGCGATCCGCCAGGTAAGTGCGCGGGGTGTGCCAATTTTTCTCGATCTCAAACTGCACGATATCCCGAACACCGTGGCCGGTGCCGTGCGTAGTGTCGCCCCGCTGGCGCCACATTTTCTAACCGTCCACGCAAGCGGCGGCGACGCGATGCTACGTGCCGCTGTGAATGCCGCCGGCGAAGAAGCCCACCGCCTCGGACTGGCGCGTATGCGGTTGCTGGCCGTTACAGTACTGACCAGTCTTGACCGCGACGACCTTCAGGCCATGGGGGTCGATGGCTCCCCTTCCGATCAAGTCATGCGCCTGGCCGAGCTGGCACACAACGCCGGCATTGACGGCATTGTCTGCAGCCCGCACGAAATTGCCGAGGTGCGGAGCGTATTGGGCCCCGACAAGGATATCGTCGTGCCCGGTATCCGGCCAGCCGGCAGTGCTGCCGGTGACCAGAAGCGCTCGGCAACCCCGGCCGACGCCGTACGCGCCGGTGCGACCGCCTTGGTGGTTGGCCGTCCCATTACCCAGGCAGATGACAGCGCCGCCGCCGCAAGGTTGATCAAAGCAGAAATGGCGGATGGCCAGGCTGACTAGTCGTCTTTGAGCGCCTGCGGTGCCGCGAGCGTTTTCAGAATTTCGCCGATCAGCGGCGCGCCGCGATAAACGAAGCCGGTATAGAGCTGGACCAGCGATGCGCCAGCGTCGAGGCGCGCCGCAGCCTCGGCGCCTGAAGCGATGCCCCCGGCACCGACAAGCACAAAGTTTTCGCTGACAGCCTCCCGCGCTACATTGAGCGCATTGCGCGCGAGCGGCGCAAGCGGCGCCCCGCTTAACCCTCCGCTCTCACCCCTGGTCACGGATCGCAGGCTATCCGGCCGGGCAATGGTTGTATTGGTGAGCACCAACCCTTGCAGCCCGGCTGCCTCGGTTTCTCGCGCGAGATGGGTCAGCGCTTCATCATCAAGATCGGGAGCAACCTTCAGCAGCGTTGGTGGCGGCGCACTGTGGCCCGCACGAGCCCCATTCAGCGCTTCCAGCAAGCGAACAAGCTCGCCACCCTCCTGCAAACCCCGCAGCCCCGGCGTATTGGGCGAAGAGACATTGACCGTTATGTAATGTGCGAGGTCCGCCAGACGCTCAAACCCGGTGACGTAATCCGCGACGCGGTCCGCCGCCTCCTTGTTGGCACCGACGTTGGCACCGACGATCTGCCCCGGCCGGGCAGCGGACTGGCGCCACTGTTCAAGCCGGTCGGCAAAAGCATCCAGTCCACACGAATTGAACCCCATGCGATTGATTATCGCGCGATCCTCTGACAGCCGGAACAAGCGAGGCCGAGGGTTACCCGGTTGCGGCAATGGGGTTACCGTGCCCGCCTCGACAAAGGCGAAGCCGAGCGAAAACAGCCCTTTGAGAGCTCGTGCGTCCTTGTCAAACCCTGCCGCCAACCCGACAGGATGGACAAAATCCAGCCCCATGATCCGCCGAGACGCCGCCGCCCGGCGCCCCGCTGCAAGCGGCGGCACCAGACCCCGGGCGAGCAGCCCGAGCGACAGCTCATGCGCCGTCTCGGCCGCCAATATTCGAAGGGCGCGGGGCGCTAGCGCGTGGAGCATCCGCGACATCATCGTTGAGCACCAGAGCGGATAGGCAAATGACCTGTGAATTCCATCATCGGGAATGTCTTAGCAGGAGAGAAGTACAGGCGTCGAGCGGCACGATGGTCGCGGGCACGATAATGGGCTTTGCCAGCGTCGTTCTGGGGACTAGGCTTGACATGCCAAAGACATTTTCGAGAGGAAGAAAGCCATGGATGACGCCGCTAAAAAAACAGCACTCCGCATGATCCCCTACGGGATCTACGTCATGACCGCAGAGGACAGCGATGGTCGTGTCGGAGGCGCCACGGTCAACTGGGTCACGCAAACCTCATTCGACCCGCCGTTGGTTGCCGTCGGGGTAAAAGCTGACGCGGTAAGCTACGGCATCGTGAAATCATCTGGTCATTTCGCACTCAACATGCTCGGTAAGGGCCAGCAGGGTGTCGCCTTCGGCTTCTTCAAGCCTGCCGAACAAGAGGGCAACACACTGAGCGGCGAACCCATCCATCCCGGCACCACCGGCTCACCGATTTTGGAAAACGCCGTCGCGGCGGTCGAATGCAAGGTGCGGGAGATCGTGGAGATCGGCGATCACCACGTGGTCATCGGTGAGGTCGTGGAGGCAACCGTCCACAAGACGCCGGAAGGCCGCGCGGATGAAGCTATCCTCGAAATGAAAGAGCTCGGCGACAACGTCTTTTATGGCGGCTAGTTGGGGCACTAATCTGGCGGGTCTTAGTCGGGGTCCTGGTGGGCCTTATCGTCGATCCTGGCGAACATACGGCGTGCCGAGG
>JABJCZ010000326.1 GCA_018668475.1 Alphaproteobacteria bacterium
CAGATACCACCAGAGAGCCCCACCCCGCCGCTGCTACGGCGCGGGCAATATCAACTGTGCCGCGCTCTGTCCCGCCGCTGGAGTTGAGACGCGGCACGACCTGCAGGATAACGGGCAACCGGTCCCCCGCTTCCGCTTTGGATACAACACTTGATTGCGGAGCCTCGCCCATACCATCATTCACGAATCAGTTGCGCCTTTGCACTCGTCTGGCAGTGTACTGCCACTTAGCCCGGAAAGCCTGTTGCCGCATGTCAGAAACTGCCAGCTCCGACCAGCCCGTCGCTTCGCGTTTGATGCGGCCCGGTTTCGGAACCATCGCTTACCACACCCTTGAGGGCAAGACGCCCACAATCGTTTTTCTCGGCGGTCTGATGTCGGATATGACCGGCACCAAGGCGCTGGCACTGGACGCACATTGCCGGGCCAACCAGCGCAGTTTTATCAGATTCGATTACACCGGCCACGGCCAGTCCGATGGTGCGTTCGAGGATGGCACCATCGGCGACTGGCACCGCGACGCCCTGTCGGTGATTGATGACCTAACAACGGGGCCGCTCATTCTGGTGGGCTCCAGCATGGGTGGCTGGCAAATGCTGCTTGCCGCCCTCGCCCGCCCTGACCGTGTCGCCGGACTGGTCGGCGTCGCCGCCGCGCCCGATTTTACCGAAAACCTGATGTGGGACACGTTCGACCAGAGAACCCGCGACCTGCTGATAGCGGACGGCATTGTTCATATGCCATCAGATTATGACGACTCATCCTATCCGATCACCCGTGCCCTGATTGAGGACGGTCGCGACCACCTGGTGCTCGGCGGACCGATGGCCTTTGACGGACCGGTCCGTCTGCTGCACGGCATGGTTGATGCCGATGTTCCGTGGCAGGTTTCTCTACAGATTACCGAGCGCCTCACAAGCACGAACGTGATTACCACCTTCATTAAGGATGGGGACCACCGCCTCTCCAGCGCGACCCAACTGGCTCGGCTAACAGCTGCCGTTGAAGAGGTCGCGGCGCACTGCGAGTGACGCTCTCGGGAAATCAACTTCCAGTGAGCAAGGCGATCCGCTCTTTTCGGCGCGGGCCGGGTCGACTACTTATCTTTTTAACGGCAGGCCCCCGCACCGGGACTTGGCTGCGCCGTCTCTGGAGGAAGCTGAATGTCATTCCGTCGCATCATTGCCGCACTTGCCCTGATCGCCGCTACCACGTTGATGGCAGCGCCTGGTCATACAACAGAGGCATTGAAGGCGCTGGATGTACGCGCGGATGGCTCGCGAATCGTCAACCTGATTGTTCACCCCGAGCCACGCACCGCGCCCAATATCACGTTTTTCGATGCCGCCGGCAAAACCCTGACGCTGGAGGATTTTCGCGGCCAGTATACGGCGGTGCATTTCTGGGCAACCTGGTGCTTCCCGTGCCGCGGCGAAATGCCAACCGTTGACCACCTGCAAGGTGAAGTGGGCGCCGAAAAAATCACCATCCTGCCGTTGTCACTGGATCGGCACGGGCCAGCCCAGGTTACCGAATTTTATGGCGAGTTCGGCATTCAGCACATGCCAGTCTATATCGACGAAGGTATGGACTCGGCCCGCGCAATGCGCGTAAACGGCATCCCCGCGACCATATTTGTTGACCCGCAAGGGCGCGAAGTGGCACGTGTGCTGGGTGATCGAGACTGGTCCACGCCAGAGGTCATCGCGTTGGTCAAGGGTATCGTCAATCAGGCGAAACAATGAGTGTTGCAGGTGCCTTTCCAATATCGGCGCCGCACTTCAGAATAATGGACCATGGCTGAACTCACCGGCATAGGCATTATCAGCGCGTTTGTTGCCGGGATAATCTCGTTCCTCTCGCCCTGCGTTCTGCCCCTTGTGCCCGGCTACGTTTCCTACATTGCCGGTGGCACGCTTGAGGACCTGACCAACGAGGACGGCTTCTCGCGCCGGCGCATGGCGGCATTAACGCTGAGCGGATTTTTTGTCCTCGGCTTCACCATCGTATTTGTGGCGCTTGGCGCCAGCGCCAGCGCGGTTGGCGATTTTCTGCTGCACTACAAAACCGAGTTTGAATACGGTGCCGGCGCCGTGATCATCATTTTCGGCTTCTACCTGACGGGTCTTCTCAAGCTGCCGTTTCTATCACGCGAGGCGCGCTTTATTAGTCGCTTTGGCGGGGGCCACCCACTGAGCGCGACGGTTCTCGGCATGGCCTTTGCGTTTGGCTGGACCCCGTGCATCGGGCCGGTGCTTGGCAGTATTTTGACGCTCAGCGCAACCTCTGGCGAGGCCGGTACTGGCGCGCTGCTTCTGGCAATCTATTCTCTCGGACTTGGCGTGCCATTTCTGATCGCTGCCGGCTTTACCGGCACATTCCTCCGCCGCATGCAGACCCTTCGCAAGATCAGTAAGCCCTTTCAGATCACCGCAGGAATTATCATGATGCTCATGGGCATCGCGATGATCACCGGCTATCTCACAACGTTGGGCTTCTTGCTGCTTGAGGCCTTCCCGGCGCTTGCGACAATCGGTTGATCGCGGCTCAGGCTTCCGCCGCCAGAATAGCCGTCAAACCTTCCCGATAAGTCGGGTAGCGCAATTTGACCCCAAGCTCGCGCTTCATGCAGGCATTGGAAATGCGGCGGCTGTCGTCATAAAAACTGCGCGCCATGGCCGATAGGTCGGCATCGGCCAACGCCACAAATGGCGGCGGTTCCAAGCCCAGCAAATCGCATGCGAACGACACCACATCGCCGCCCGGCGCGGCCTGATCGTCACACACGTTGTAAACCCGGCCCGCGTCGGGTGCGGCCATAGAGGCCCGCAACACCGCGGCAATATCATCAACATGAATGCGCGAGAACGCGTGTCCCGGCAGGTCTATGCGCCGGGCATTGCCGGTGCGGGCCTTGTCGAGGGCACTGCGCCCGGGCCCATAAATTCCCGCGAGACGAAACACTTGGACCGCCACCCCGTGCGTCCGCCCGAATGCCAGCCACGCGGCTTCGGCGTCGACACGGTAGCGGCCGCGCGCATTGCTTGGATTGAGCGATGCAGTCTCGTCCACTTTCGCGCCGCCCGTGTCGCCGTAGACCCCGGTGGTCGATAAATATCCGATCCACTGCAAACGCGGAGCCTCCGCGATAACGGGGCCATGCAGCGCCAGAACCAGGTCCCCTGACGAGTCGGGCGGCACCGATATCAACAAGTGCGTCACGTCGCGGAGTGAACCCGCCGCATTCGCCAGAGGACGGGCGCGATCAAATGGCTCCAGCCGGTCGTCCTGCGTGTCATTTCGCCGAGTGACGTCGCGACTGGTACCGCCGGTTCGCCATCCTTCGGCCGCTACAAGACGGGTGAGAACGCCCGCTGTGTATCCACGGCCGAAACAGAACAAATGACCCTTTTCCGACATGCGTGACCCTTGCAATTTTGTTCAGATCCGCAGACTTTACCGGCCATGATCAAAATGCAACAAGCCCCTCATTTCTTTGGGCGTCGATGCACACAGGTACGCGCGATCCTATTGGGGTTTGTCGCCTGCCTGTCAATCGGCATGACCAGCAGCGCGTGGGCCGATGCCGAGGACATTGTCGGGTCTCGCAATTACGAAGCCTGTATCGCGCTGGCGATGCAGGACCCGGATTCGGCTTTTGAGCGCGCACTCGCGTGGCGCGACCTTGGTGGCGGCGCGCCGGCCCGGCATTGCGTCGCCGTTGCGCTCTACTCGCTGGGTCATTTCGGCGACGCTGCCATGCGCCTTGAGGATCTCGCGAAAGGGCCACTTGGGGAGAACGAACTACTGCGTATCGCGCTGCTCGGCCAGGCCGGAAATGCGTGGATGATGACCGGCGAGAATGAGCGCGCTGTGGCAACGCTCACCACTGCGATTGAGGCCGCGCCAGACAATATCGACCTGCTTATTGATCGATCCCTCGCCCGCGCCGAGATGGATGATATGTGGGGCACCATTGACGACCTCAACTTGGTCCTCGACATTCAGCCGCAACACATCAATGCGCTGGTATTTCGCGCCGGGGCCTACCGCTACCTTGGCAGCCTGGAACTGGCGGCCGACGATGCAAGCCGCGCCCTTGCCATGAACCCGGACCATGTAGCGGCCTACCTGGAACGTGGCAATATCAGGCGCCTGAGCGGTGATGATGCGGGTGCGCGCAAAGACTGGATGCAGGTGCTGCGCCTCGCGCCGGCATCCCCTGCAGCAGAAGCCGCCCGACACAACCTTGATCGGCTCGGTCTGGAAACGGAAGAGAACGCCGGCTAGTCAGGCATCTGCTGCCACTCTGCGCGCACGTCTTCATCAGATTCACTGGCACTGAACATCGCTCGCAGCGCCTTGGCCCTCGCCGGTGCCAGCTGACCAAGCGCCCAGATTGCCATGGCCCGAACCAATGGCGACGCATCGTTCAGTCGCGCCTCGGCGCATGTCGCCAGCGCAGCATCACCACTATTGCCGATGGCGATCAGCACATTGCGCACAAACCGATTGCGGCCAAGGCGCTTGGCCGCACTGCCGGCAAATAACTGCCTGAACGCAGCATCGTCTAGCGCAGCCAGATCAGCCAGCAGTGGCAGCACCAGGCCGTCGCGCGGCAAAAGGCCTGCTTCGCTCGCAGTCTGGGCGAACTTGTTCCACGGACAAATGGCCAGGCAATCATCGCACCCATACACACGATTGCCGATAGCGCCCCGAAATTCTGACGGGATATGCCCTTTATGCTCAATGGTGAGATAGGAAATACAGCGTTGCACATCCAGTTGCCCGGGCGCGATGATCGCGTCGGTCGGGCAAATATCAATACATCGCGTGCATTGGCCGCAACTGTCTGGTGCCGGCGGGTCCGGGGCAAGGTCAAGCGTCGTGTAAATTTCGCCCAGAAACAGCCATGAGCCGTAGTTGCGCGACACAATATTTGTATGGTGCCCCTGCCATCCGATCCCGGCCCGCGCGGCCAACGGTTTTTCCATTACCGGCGCGGTATCAACAAACACCTTTACGTCGACATCAAGCCCGGCGGCACTGCCCCGCGCGACCATCCAGCGGGCCAGACGCTTGAGACGTTTTTTTACTATGGTGTGGTAATCGCGCCCCTGTGCGTAGACCGAAATTACGCCCCGGTCAGCGCATTCCAGCGCGGCCAATGGGTCGATATCAGGGCCATAATTCATACCAAGTGCGATGACGCTTCGGGCCGCCGGCCAGAGCACCTGCGGCGCCGCGCGCTGAGCCATTCGCTCGGCCATCCATCCCATGTCACCGTGGCGCCCGGCATCGACGAATGCATTCAGGTGTTCGCTGTCTACCGGCGCGGCCACCGCCGAGGCGAAGCCCACGGCATCAAAGCCAAGCTGGCGGGCCTCAGCCTTTATTTCGACCGCGAACGCAGATCGCAGGTCGTGCTGATGCGCCTCGCCAGACGGTTCAGAAGTCGAGATCGGCATAGTGCTTGGGGGGCGGGAAGCTGGGGATGTAATCTCCCAGTACGCCCCGGAAACTGGGCCGCGACTTGACCCGGGCATACCAGTCCCGCGCGCCGTCGCTGATATCCCATGGAACATCACCCAGATAATCAATGACGCTGAACTGCGCTGCGGCGGTGATATCGGCCAACGAGAATTCTTCGCCCGCAAGCCACCTGCGGCGATCTACCAGATAATCCACATACTCAATGTGCGTGCGGATATTCGCGAGGCCAGCGCGCATCGCACCCGAATCCGGCTCGCCGCGCTTGAGGAACCGTTTGACGAATTTTTCGCCGTGCAGGTGGCGCGTTACCTCGGCGTCGAATTTTACCTGGAACCACCACACGAGGCGGCGCACCTCGGCGCGGGTAAGGGGTGCAGCCCCCAACAGCGACGGCATTTTGTAGACATCATCAAGATATTCGCAAATGGCCGTACATTCGGCGATAACCTCGCCGTCGGGCTCTTCCAGAACCGGCACGTCGCCCGCCGGATTGAGCGCCAGAAATGCATCCCGGCGCTCCCACACTTTTTCAAGCGCAAGCTCATATTCAAGCTCTTTTTCGGCCAGCGCAACGCGAACGACGCGGCACAAGGGCGACAGCCAGACGTGATAAAGTGTCCGCATGGCGCGCAGTCTAGCCCAAGCGGCCCCAAGCGGCCAAGCACCTGAACGCAGGCGCGTCGAGATCGCTGCCGCCATCGCATCCACCGGCAAATCTCCCGCTCACCGGAATGTGAAATGGCTTGTGAATTGGGCCCGCAACTTCGTGCTAGCGTGGGAGATGGAAGGATTACCGATGCTCCATCGTATACGGGTGCCGGTCCTGGGCACGTTGGTTGTGGCAGGGCTGGCTATTTTTATGACACTCGCCCCCGGCCTGTCGGCAAAAGCTGACACCGACACGCCGGTTGTGCTTGAGCTGTTTACATCTCAGGGATGTTCATCTTGCCCCGAGGCCGACCGGGTGCTGGCTGACATAGCTGCCATGCGCGAGGACATCGTCGCCCTGTCGCTACACGTGAATTATTGGGATTACATGGGTTGGGAGGATCGCTTTGCTACAGCAGAGATCACCCGACGCCAGCATCAGTACAATGACACCCTCGGACTGACCTACGTCTACACGCCGCAACTGGTGATCAACGGTCGACGGCATGTTGTCGGGTCAGGGCGTGAAGAAATCATGGCGCTCATCGCCGATGCGAAAGCCGAGATCGAGGCGGGGCTGCCCATCGACATTGCCCCTGGCACCGAAGGCGGCGTGCATGTCTCCATCGGAAGCGGCACCCCACCTGGCAACGATGATACTGACAACGTGGTCTGGATGGTCAGCTATGATCGGGAACACAGCACTCAGGTGACCGCAGGCGAAAACGCCGGCAACGAGATGGTCAACCACCGTGTGGTGCGCAGCTTTCGGCAAATTGCCGTGTGGCGTGGTGAGCAACTGGAGATTCCGATCAGTGCCGCTGCGCTGCGGGCCGATGGCGGTGACGGCTGCGCCATTCTGGTTCAGGCCGACAACGGCATCGGACCTATTCTTGGCGCCCGCCAGATATGGCTCGACCAAGGCCTTTTCTAGCGCCGTTCACAAAACGTAGGCGTGGCCTCAGCCGCCCTCAGTCGCCCCCAGCCTTGACCGAGCGCGCGACCAGCGCGGATATCCGGCGGGTAAACTCAACCGGGTCCCGCACCGGCTGCCCCTCAAGGATCCGGGCCTGATCAAGCAGAATGTGGGCAGCGTCGCCCAATGCATCAGCGGCGCCATCCTCACTTACCATCGTTATCAATCCACGAATCATGTCGTGGCGCGGATTGATCTCAAGCACCCGCGACTGTTCCGGCACGGCCTGTTTGTGCATGCGCAGCAGCCGCTCCAGATGGATATCCATATCGCCTTCATCGGCGACCAGACAAACCGGGCTATCGGTCAAGCGGTCGGACGTTCGCACATCCTTGATCTCGTCGCCGAGAGTCAATTTGACCGACGCAATCAGCCGGGACACATCACTCTCCGCCGGCGCCGCATCATCAGGTGCAGCCTCTTCGGTCGGTGCAAACGTGTCGAGGTCGGCAGATCCCTGTGTGACCGAACGAAATTCCTTTTCCTTGTAGGGGCCAATTGCCGGCAACCAGAACTGATCCACCGGGTCTGTCATCAACAAAACTTCAAGCCCCCGCGCGCGGAACCCCTCAAGGTGCGGGCTCTGACGCAGCGCCGCCTCGTTTTCACCTGAGAGATAATAGATGGCGCTCTGGTTCTCCGGCATCCGCGCCACATAGGCGTCAAGCGACACCCAGGAGTCCGGGTCTGCCGACGTGCGGAAACGGGCCAACTCGAGAATCGAATCTTTCTGCTCGGGATCCTCGTACAGGCCCTCCTTCAACACGGCGCCGAAATTTTTCCAGAATTCAGTGTAGGCATCGGTATCCTTGGTGCGGGACTTGAGCTCCGACAGCACTTTCTTGACGACACCGCTGCGAATTTTCGCCAGCACCGGATTGTGCTGAAGCGTCTCGCGGCTGATGTTCAATGGCAAATCGCTTGAATCGACGACGCCCCGCAGGAATCGTAGGTACGGCGGCACCAGCCCTTCACACTCGTCGGTGATAAAGACCCGCCGCACATACAGACGAACCCGGTGCTGGCGCGCCGAATCAAATAGATCGAACGGCGGGGCATCCGGCACAAACAACAGTGCGGAATATTCAATCGTGCCTTCGGCCTGCATATGAATGGTTTGCCAAGGCTCACCCGGACTGTGCGCGACATGGCGGTAGAACTCCGCATAGCCGGCTTCATCGATTTCGGACTTGGGCCGCGCCCATATGGCCGAAGCTTCGTTCAGGGTCTCTGGCTCGCCATCGCCCTCGACCAGCCGGATCGGCATGGCAACATGATCGGAATAGGTCTTGATGACGGTCCGCAGGCGGCCCGGCTCCAGAAACTCATCCTCGCCGTCGCGCAGGTGGAGAATAATCCGAGCACCTCGGCTCGCGCTGTCATCGGTATCGACCGAAAACCCGCCGCGGCCATCGGACTCCCAGCGCCAACCCTTGTCATCGCCGGCGCGCATACTCACGACCTCGACCCGCTCGGCCACCATGAAGGCAGCGTAAAAGCCGACCCCAAACCGACCGATCAGAGATACGTCCTTGGCAGCATCGCCGCTCATCTCACCGACAAACGCTTCGGTGCCTGATTTAGCGATAGTGCCAAGATTAGCTATCAGCTCATCATGGTCCATACCGATGCCATTGTCGGCGATGGTCAGCGTACGAGCATCCTTGTCCGGCGTGATGGTTACGGCCAGCGGGGTATCATCGGAAAGAAGGTCACCATCGGTCAGCGCCGCATAACGCAGCTTGTCGCAGGCATCCGACGCATTGGAAATCAGCTCGCGCAGGAAAATGTCCTTCTCGCGATACAGGCTGTTGATCATCAGGTCGAGCAGCTTGCTCACTTCGGCCTGAAATGTATGCGCCTCACCAGCTTTGGAGCCGGCCTTGCTGTCGGTGGTGGTCTTTTTCGTCTTGGCCATGTCGCCGCATTTCCCCTGAGCTTCAGTCTTCCGCCAAACGGCGGCCTTGGGCGCTATATGTGGTTGAGGGAGCCCCCGTCAAGG
>JABJCZ010000033.1 GCA_018668475.1 Alphaproteobacteria bacterium
CGCCCACCGGTACCGTTGGGGACTCTCGTCGCGCGGGCACCGGGGGAGGGGTCTGGCCGCCGATCGCAGCTTGCTCGCAGGTCGATCTGGTTTGCCCAGGGCGGCTGGCAGGAGACACCTATCTATGAGCGATCGGGTCTTCATGCGGAGACGGCTATTGATGGGCCGGCTATTGTTACCCAGCTGGACAGTACAACCGTTATTGAACCCGATTGTCGTGCACGGCTCGATGTCCTCGGCAACTTGATTATTGAGGTTGGCGCATGAGCGGTCTCGGCCCAGTTACTCTCGCTGTCATTCAAAGCGGCCTGCAACAGGTCTGCAATGAAATGGACCTGGCGTTCGTACGCGCCGCCTTTAGCCCCGTAATTTCCGAGGCGTTGGACCGCTCGGATGGCATTTATGCCGCGGATGACGGTCGCTTGATCGCCCAGGGGGAACTTGGTTTGCCGGTGTTCGTCGGCACAATGCAATATTCGACCAAGGCAGTGATCGAGCGGGCGAAAAATATTCGTCCGGGCGATATCTTCATCGCCAATGATCCTTACCTCGGGGGCACACATCTGATGGATGTGCGCTTTACGATGCCCTACTTCCACGACGGAAAATTGTTCTGCTGGTTAGCCAATACAGGGCACTGGCCGGATACGGGCGGCATGGTGCCGGGCGGTTTTTCCGCCAATGCGACCGAGGTTGAACAAGAAGGGTTACGCCTCCCACCGGTGAAGTTGTTCAAGGAAGGAGAGATGGATGACGAGCTGCTCTCCATCATCCTTTCGAACATCCGTATTTCCGGTGAGCGCATTGGCGACATCAAGGCGCAGGCTGCGGCCCTGAAAGTCGGTGCCCGACGCCTGGATGCATTGCTCGAAAAATATGGCGAGGCCACGATCAGCGCCGCTATCGCGGAACTCCATGATCGAGCAGCACAACAGATGCGCGCCTTGATCAGCGAAATACCGAACGGCACCTATGAAGGGACGGCGTTTGTCGATTCTGATGGTGTTGTCGATGAACCGCTGCGCATCAACATGCGCATCCGCAAAGAGGGCAGCGAGCTCTACTTTGATATGGAAGGTTCGTCACCGCCCTGTCGCGGTCCGATGAACAGTGTGATCGCAACCACCCGTTCGGCGATCTACCTCGCGATCAAACACATTTTTCCTGAGGTCCCGATCAACGCGGGCACGTTTGAGCCGCTGCATATTGAGGACCCGAAAGGCACATTCCTCTATGCCGAATATCCGCGCCCCGTATCAGGGTGCGCAGCCGAGGTCAGCCAGCGCATTGCGGAAGCCGTATTTGACGCCATGACCGGCGCGTTGCCGGATCGTCTTTTTGCGGCACCAGCCGGCACGTCTGGCAATTTTGCGCTGGGCGGTCATGACCCGGCAACGGACCGGCCATACGTGCTCTACGTTATTTCGGGGGGCGGCTACGGCGGCTCGATGAACGGTGATGGTCTGACCAACGGGTGTTCGACCATCGGCATTTCCAAGACCACACCTATCGAGGTTCTCGAGCAGCGCTACCCTGTGTTATTTGATGAATACTCTCTGCACGAAGGTTCCGGTGGCGCAGGTGAACATCGCGGCGGGTTTGGCGTGAATTATCGGATGCGAATACTGCGCGGTCAGGCGCGCGCCTCGATGGTGATGGATCATGGTCTCTACGGGCCGAACGGTGCAAGCGGTGGCGCAACTGGCGGCGTCAATCGTGTCGTGATTGAACGTCCGACGGGGGACTACCATCCGCCGCATCTCTCCAAGGATCAGGATATTGCCATTGCGCCGGGTGATGTTGTGGCCGTGTCGACGCCCGGTGGCGGGGGCTATGGGAACCCCTATGCTCGCGATCCGCAGGCTGTTCAGATTGATGTACGACGCGGGTATTACACGGTCGATGAGGCTGCCGCGCGCTTTGGCGTTGTGCTGGTGGGAGACGACCTGACGATAGAAGAAGAGGCAACATCAGCCCGTCGAGAGGGATTGGCCTAAGGCCACGTCAGGCAGCTTCACCGCTGGCGACCGCGGGATCATAGCCAAGGTTCGACGCGAGCCAGCGTTCCACTTCATTGACGCTTTTGCCTTTGCGCTCAGCATAATCCTTCACTTGGTCACGACCGATCTTGCCGACGCCAAAATACCGGCTTTCCGGGTTCGAAAAATAGAACCCCGATACCGAAGACGCTGGATACATGGCAAAATTTTCGGTCAGCTTTGCGCCTGTCGTTGCCTCGGCATCCAGCAACTCAAATAGCGTCTGCTTTTCGGTGTGGTCCGGGCAGGCCGGATAGCCAGGTGCCGGACGGATACCCTGATATGATTCAGCGATCAGCGCCGTGCTGTCGAGCTCTTCATCGGCCGCATAGCCCCATAGCTCTTTTCGCACGCGCCCATGCATCTGCTCGGCCAAGGCCTCGGCAAACCTGTCTGCCAGGGCCTTTACCATGATGGCGGAATAGTCATCCTGCGCCGCCTCAAAATCGGTGGCAATGCGCTCCGGCGCGGCACCGATGGTGACAACAAACCCACCAAGCCAGTCATGGATGCCGCTGTCGTGCGGAGCGATAAAATCAGCCAGAGAAATATTGGCTCGGCCCGCGTCGCGCTCCATCTGCTGGCGCAACATATGGAAGACGGCGCGCGGCTCATGGCGATCCTCGTCGGCATACACGGCAATGTCATCATCATCGATCCGCGCCGCCGGCCACAGCCCTATTGCGGCACGTGGGCTGAACCAGCCCTCGGCAATAATTTTCTCCATCATGGCCGATGCATCGGTGAACAGCTCAGTTGCCGCTTCGCCGATAGTCGCGTCGTCCAGGATGGCAGGATACTTTCCGACAAGGTCCCAGGACCGGAAGAACGGCGACCAGTCGATGTAGGGCACCAGCTTAGCAACGTCTATGTCATCAAAAACATGATGGCCGGGCGCGAGCGGGCGGGTTGGTGTGTTCGTCGCCCAGTCTAGGTCGTGACAATTGGCCCGTGCGCCGCCGATGGACATAAGCTGTCGTGTCGACTGGCCGCGCGCATGGGCTTCGCGCATGGTGTCGTAGGTTTGGCGGATGCCTGCGGCGTAACCTTCATGTCGCTCCGACGAGAGCAGATCACCGACAACACCGACGGCCTTGGATGCGTCGGGCACATGGACCACAGCATTGTTGTAGGCCGGCGCAATCTTGACGGCGGTATGAAGCCGACTGGTGGTGGCGCCACCGATCAGCAAGGGCACAGAAAAATCCTCTCGGGTCATTTCCGCGGCGACGTGGCACATCTCGTCGAGGCTGGGCGTGATCAGGCCTGACAAGCCAACGATATCAACTTCTTCCTTGAGTGCAGCATCGAGAATTTGTGCGGCGGGCACCATGACGCCGAGGTCGATGACATCATAATTGTTGCACTGGAGAACGACGCTGACGATGTTCTTGCCAATGTCATGGACATCGCCCTTCACGGTAGCGAGTAGTATTTTCCCGGCCTTCTTGGGCGCCTCGCCACCGGCCTCGCGCTCTCTTTCCATAAAGGGGATCAGATGCGCGACGGCCTGCTTCATCACCCGTGCACTTTTGACGACCTGCGGCAAAAACATTTTGCCGGACCCGAAGAGATCACCAACCTCATTCATACCGTCCATCAACGGGCCTTCGATGATGTGCAATGCGCGCTCGGCACCCAGTCGGGCTTCCTCGGTATCGTCGATAATGTAGTCATTGATGCCTCGCACCAATGCATGGCTGATCCGCTTACCTACCGGCGCGTCGCGCCAAGCCAGGTCCGCCTTCTTTTCGGCGGCGGCCTGTCCCCGGAAGCCCTCGGCGATATCGAGTAGTCGTTCGCTGGCGTCGGGCCGACGATTGAGTAAGACGTCCTCAACCCGTTCCCGCAGGTCCTCGGCGATGTCTTCGTAGAGGTCAAGCTGGCCGGCGTTGACGATACCCATGTCCATGCCGGCTTGAGTGGCATGGTACAGGAAGGCCGCATGCATGGCGCGGCGTACCGGCTCGTTACCCCTGAACGAGAACGACAGGTTTGAGAGCCCGCCCGAAATGTGACAATGAGGCAGGGCTGCGCGTATGCGTTTTGCCGCATCTAAGAATGCAACGGCGTAATCATTGTGCTCCTCGATGCCGGTCGCGACAGCGAAAATATTGGGGTCGAAAATGATGTCTTCAGGCGGAAATCCAACAGTCTCGGTCAACAGTTCATAGGCCCGGGCGCAGATCTTGAATTTGCGTTCTGCCGTTTCCGCCTGGCCTTCCTCATCGAACGCCATGACCACAGCAGCTGCGCCATAGCGGCGGACGGCGCGAGCTTGCTCCAGAAACGGCGCCTCGCCCTCCTTCAGGCTGATGGAATTGACGATAGCCTTGCCCTGGACGTTCTTCAGGCCTGCCTCGATTACTGACCATTTCGATGAATCGATCATCACCGGGACACGGGCGATATCCGGCTCGGCGGAAATCAACCGCAGGAATCGAACCATGGCAGCTTCCGAATCAAGCATGCCCTCGTCCATGTTCACATCGATGATCTGGGCGCCATTCTCGACCTGCTGGCGCGCCACAGCGACGGCGGCGTCGTAATCGTCAGCTTCAATCAGTTTGCGAAAACGCGCCGAACCAGTGACATTGGTGCGCTCACCAATGTTGACGAACAGGCCGCTCATGATCGCACCGTCAACGGCTCAAGGCCTGAGAGCCTGAGATGCCGGGGGAGGTCCGGAATTACGCGGGGAGCCTTGCCAGCGATGGCATCGGCGACCGCCCGGATATGATCGGGTGTTGTGCCGCAGCACCCCCCAACCATATTTACCAGCCCGGCCTCGGCCCATTCTCCAAGGTGACTTGCAGTGATCTCCGGCGTCTCATCGTATTCGCCGAACTCGTTGGGCAGGCCGGCGTTGGGGTAGGCGCAAATGCGTGCATTTGCGTTGCGCGACAATTCATCGATAAACGGGCGCATGTGTTCGGCGCCGAAAGAACAATTGAGCCCGACGCTGAACGGGTTCGCGTGGCGCACCGAATACCAGAAAGCTTCCGGCGTCTGCCCGGTCAAAGTCCTGCCCGATAAATCGGTAACAGTTCCGGAAATCAATACAGGCAGCGTGTCGCCGGCCTCCTCGAAAAGTTCCGACAATGCGAACAGGGCCGCTTTGGCATTCAGCGTATCGAAAATGGTCTCCAGCACGAACAAATCGACCCCGCCTTCCATCAGTTCGCCTGCTTGTTCCTTGTAGGCGATGCGGAGAGTATCGAAGTCAATGCCGCGAAAGCCGGGGTCACCGACATCCGGCGAGATTGACGCCGTCTTGTTGGTGGGGCCCAGGGAGCCTGCGGCAAAGCGCGGGTGATCATCCGTGCTAATGGCATCCACCGCGGCACGCGCCACATTGGCCGCTCGGCGGTTGATTTGGGGAACAGCGTCTTCCATTTCGTAATCGGCCTGGGAGATGCTGGTCGAGTTGAATGTATTCGTCAGAATGATGTCGGCCCCGGCCTCGA
>JABJCZ010000327.1 GCA_018668475.1 Alphaproteobacteria bacterium
CGTCCACATAGGTTTCCTGGCCATCCTGCTGAATATTGTAGGAGCGGTAGATCTGTTCGTCCGGGTCGCGAAACGCGTTCCAGTCCGTATGTTTGAGCGGACTGCCGTTGCGGTATTTCAGATACCACTTGTTCATGTGGGTGCCGGAGGACATTGCCCACGGCATGTCACCATCGGTGCTCCAGAGCAAATTGGTCGATACGATTTCGTATTCGCTCGGGCGCCGGCGTTGACCCGCCAGATGGCTCCAGGTCTTGAGCGGTTTGCTCAGGTCAGTTGGTTCACTCATGATCTTGCTCCCGGCGCTGGTGCTACCAGCCGTCAAAGGGTCCGCTGAAGGTAGAAACGCATCTGATCGTCAGTTGTCTCAATCCGGCCGGAAAATGATGTGAGATTAATTTCCAGCTCCGCCATGGCGAACGGTCGCCCCATAGCTCGGGACATCGTTTCGCGGCGAATTACACATTCACCTTCGGTCTCGATCCGGATGTAAGACACCTGGTCCTCAATAACGAAATCTTTGTCGGGGTTGTCCTCCCGAAGGGCCTCAAGCACTGCCTCGGCGACCTCGCCGGCCCGCAGCACGGGCCCGACCGAATTATTACGTTCCTTGTCACTCACCCTATGTCTCCCAACGGTACAACGGTGATCGCCTCAGGCGGATGCGAATTTTGGTTCAATGCTCTCGATATCGACGAAAACGTCGTCGCCCTCGACTTTGACCGGATATTTTGCCACCTCGGCATGACTGGGGTTCACACCCTTGCCGCTCACCACATCAAATTGCCACAGGTGCATGCTACAGGTCAGAACGGCACCATCGAGACTACCGTCGGCAAGCTCGACCTCCTGATGCGGGCACTGCGCTTGAATCGCGTGAATGCCGCCTTCCTCCAGATGCACCAACAAAATATCCGTCCCGCTGACCTCAAAACTTTCCATATCGCCCTGCCAGATATCGTCAAGGCTACACACGCGTTCAAACGCCATAACGTCGGCTTTCGGGTCAGCTCTGCGGGTCGGTAAAATAGACGTCGATGCAATCGTACATCGCCAATCCCGCGTCTTTGACCGTGATGTCCGGCGAAAAGGGCTCGGCATTGTCGTCATCCGTCGTCGGGCGAACCCGCAGAATCTTACCTGGCTGATCTTTGACATGGACGCCAACAGACTGATGGGCGCAGGCGGCGGCAAGCTCGGCAATGGTGTCGCTTGCCTGGGTGTCTACCACCTTGACATGACAGTCATGTTGAAAACGCGACAGGATCGGGAAGTTGTCCATGGCTGCCCCCTACTCCGCGGCCTGGGCGCGGAAGCCCTCGATCCAGCTATAGTCGGCACCGTCATGCCCACCTTCGCTGACAACACCAATGCCCATATAGGCCAATACACCGTCAAGGGTGGGCGGCTGAATTTCGCCAGAATACAAGCGATCAACGATCGACTCATGATCCTTGTAGCGGTCCGGGTCGGTGGTGAAGATCCAGCGGCAAGGCTCAGTGCAGAAATTATAGCGCCGCCCCTCATGCTCATGCTGAAGAACCCGCGCCTTCCACGGCTCGCCGGGCCGATTGGAGATGGGAATCTGGCACATGTTGCAGATGATGGGGAGGCATTCTGGATGCGTCTTCTCTTCCCGACCGGCCAGCAAATTGTCGGTAATCACATCCCAGTAGGTGCCGTAACTCGCGTTCCAGCCGGGGTATTTTTCCTCCAGCCACTGGCGTTCCTCGGGGCTGACCGCGCCCGGCGGGTTCCACCATACGGTCGGTCGCCACGACCAGATACCACCCTGCTGGCAGTGATGATGGTTCTCAATGTCGTCGAGGAATTCATCCCAATACCACGGACGTTCCAGCCCGATATCCTCTACCTGGCGAACATATTGGCGGTTAACCCATTCGTACATGAACTCCTTGAACGATAAATGCCGTTGCTCCAGCGGAATGTAGTAATCCATCGGAATACCGACGGTGATGGAAAATAGCCGCCACATGCGCCAGAACGCGATATCAAGTATCTGCTGCGCTTCCTTTTTGCGGCCATTACGCACCATGATCTCGATGGACGGTGTGCCCAGCTGTGCATGGCGCGCCTCATCCGACTGAATGCTGGTAATGAGATTGGCGAACGTAAAATCGCCCACGTTCGCCGCGTCCGTCGAGAGGCCGATCATCTGCAGATTGGTCAGGCCCGTCTCAAACGCAAATGACACCATCAGCGTGCCGGTTATGGCGTCGCGACACATCATGATGTCGTCAAACGCGTGCCGCCCGCCAACCACTGCCCAGTTATTGGTATGGGCAGCTTCGTGCGCCCAGTCATACTGGCGATCGCGATGTACCAGCTCATGCGGGAAGAACAGCTGAAGCTGGGCATGACGCAGCTCGTCCAGCATGCCGAACGTCGCCATATTGCGCATCGAGGGCGACGGCCCAAAGCGAACCATGCGAGCCTGAAACTGACAGGCCTGATATTCGGTCAATGCGACCGAGCCATAGTGAAGCTTAAGAACGCTCGCCCAACCTTCACCTGCTTCATCATGAAATTTCGAACGCGAAAGCGCCGCCTTGACGGAATAGGCCGAAGAATCCTTCTCGCGTTGGATTTTTACATATTCGCGATACGAGACCTTGTAGGGCTCATCAAAGGTTTCCCATTCCTCAACAGGTATGCCGTAAGGGTCGCTGAGCTCGGGCGGAAACAACTCTTCGCGTGACACGTATCCTGGGGTCCAGTTCGTGTCTCGAGCGATGTCGTACCATTCATGTCTGTCGAGCAATGCCATTTAAGCCTCCCAGGCCACAATTTCCGCGACATACGAGGCAGACGGGTGCCTCACATACACGATGTCAACAATAGTGATATTTCACTATGTCTACCTACCAGTCAATGATGCCTGAGTATTTGCATTTTGCCTGATAAATGTCGCGCCGGCGGCATTGAACCCCGATGAACACACCTTCAGCACGGCGCCAATATCCGGGCTAAGTTTATGGAGATGGTTCTGCACGGCGCGCTCAATCTCGTCGGGATAGCCAAGTGAACCTCCCAAACAAAACGGCCATTGTCCGCGTGGACGCAAATTGGTCTGGCGGCACCTCAAAAATCGACCAGTCAATTGCGCGCCTAGCACACTCTCCGAGCGAGCCCCGCATATTGATTCAGGTCATTGATTTGCGCTCCGAACGGCCCAAACTCTAAGGGTAACCATTAATTCCGACCGAGAGGGGCATACCATGAGCTATCAGACCATACTTGTTCAATTGGACGGCACGCCGAGAGACAAAGTGCGTCTGGACATTGCCGCTCGCATTGGCGCACGGGATCGTGCCCATCTGGTAGGCCTGTTCGTCATTCACCCGTTCTACCCGTCGCTCGGCACCTTTGGAGACCCCGCAGCCGGGGTTGTCGCCGACCTGCAGCGCCAGTACCGCGAAGACGCAGCGAAAACCTCCGAGACCGTGCGGGCCGCTGCCGTGAAAGCAGCGTCCGATGCGGACCTCCCTTTCGAATGGCGGGCCGTGGAAGGCTTTGCAGAAGATGTCGTGCCAGTCCATGCGCGCTATGCAGACCTGAATATACTTGGTCAACCCGATCCGGATTCCGCCGAACCGGGCGTCAACCGCTCGCTTGCTGTCCTGACAGTGATGAACGCCGGTCGCCCGGTGCTCACTGTTCCCTATGCCGGTCAGTTTGCAACCCTTGGTGAAACCGTTCTGGTCGCATGGAACGGCTCGCGGGAGGCCGCGCGATCTGTGCACGACGCAATGCCACTGTTGAAGGTGGCCAAAAGCGTTTCGGTGCTGAGCGTCAACCCGCAAGCAGACAACCACATCGCCGGGTTCGATATCTCTGCTCAGCTCGCTCGCCACGGTGTAAACACCGAAACCGTTCGCACAGTTTCAGACGATGTATCGGTCGGTGACCTGATGCTGTCCGAAGCAGCCGATCTTGGTTCAGATCTCATCGTCATGGGTGGGTACGGTCACTCTCGGCTACGTGAACTTATTCTTGGCGGCGTCTCGCAAACCCTTATGAGCACCATGACAGTGCCGGTTTTTATGTCCCATTAGACATTCCCAGTGCGGATATTTGTTCACATTGCAACAAATGGCCGCGTCCGGTTGAACCCTGCCGACGTGTCAATCGGCAATATTTGAATGGGTAACGAAGGGTTAATAGAAAATTTGTTACAAATCAAAGTGTTACAACTCATGCCTAAAAAACAGGCAGCGAGGTTCAAGGCGTTATGAATCAGGCCACTACGACGTCACAGACCGGCTTTTCCACAAGGTTATCCACAGGATAGGTGGAAACCTGCTAACGGTTTTGGAGGCGCCACAAACGCGACCCGGAAGTATTTGATTCCGCAGGAGAGCCGAATTCTGAATGCCGCATTGACGTGCTGCCCGCCGTGCGTGATATGTCATGGAATGACCATACCGCGTGATCGAAACGAAGCCGAACCGGCTGCCGGAAGCCATCGTCATCGCCCGGCAGAAGTCTCCCTTGCCGGCGGCATCAAAATACTGAAGACGGCACTCAAAACGATGCCCGGCGCCCCCGGGGTCTATCGCATGCTCGATCACCGCGAAGACGTCCTCTACGTCGGCAAGGCGAAAAACCTGCGCAAGCGGGTCGCCAACTACACCAACGCGACAGGCCTCTCCAACCGCCTGCGCCGTATGGTCGCCAGCACTGTCCGGATTGAAGTCATCACCACGGAAAGCGAGGTTGAAGCGCTGCTGCTTGAGAGCAACCTCATCAAGAAACTCAAGCCGACTTACAACATCGTTCTGCGTGACGACAAATCCTACCCCTACATCCTGATCACCGACGACCATACCTGGCCGCAGATTCTGAAATATCGCGGTGCGCGCAAAAAATCAGGCGAATATTTTGGCCCCTTTGCTTCGGCTGGCGCGGTCAACCAGACCATCAACGCGCTGCATCGGGCCTTTCCGCTGCGCTCATGCTCCGACGGCATTTTTTCAGGCCGCACCCGGCCATGCCTGCAGTATCAGATCAAGCGGTGTGCTGCTCCTTGCGTCGGGCGCATTTCAAACCCCGACTACCTGGCGCTGGTCAAGGAAGCCCAGGACTTTCTCTCCGGTCGATCCCAGCAGATTCAGAAGCGCCTCACCGAGCGCATGACCGAAGCCAGTGAACGGCTTGAATTCGAGACTGCTGCGGCGTTCCGCGACCGCATTCGCGCGCTGGCCCACATTCAGTCCCGCCAAGGGGTGAATGTGCATAATCTGGGCGATGCCGATGTAATTGCCGTGCATCAGCAGGCCAACCAAAGCTGCGTGCAGGTGTTTTTTTACCGCGGCGGCCAGAATTTCGGGAACCGCGCATATTTTCCCCGCCACCCGAACGACGCAACAGCTTCAGAAGTACTGGGTGCCTTCCTGGGTCAGTTCTACAACGACAAGGACGCACCACCCGCCATCATCATCAATGAGCCAGTGCCTGAAGAGGCCCTGCTGGTCAGGGCATTGCAGGCCCGCGCGACCCGCAAGGTCCATTTGCTGTTGCCCGCACGCGGGGCAAAACGCCGGCTCGCCGATGATGCGACCCGCAATGCCCGGGAAGCCCTTTCCCGCCGCCTGGCGGAGAGCGCGTCGCAACGAAAATTGCTGGAGGGCCTGCAGGATCACCTCACTCTCGAGACCACACCGGCGCGCATAGAGGTCTATGACAACAGCCACATCTCAGGCACCCATGCGGTCGGCGGAATGATTGTCGTCGGCCCGGAAGGGTTTGAGAAGAACGCCTACCGCAAATTCAATATTCGCACCGACAAGCTGCCCGCTGCGGAGGGCGGCATAACAGCTGGTGATGATTACGGCATGATGCGCGAGGTGCTAACCCGTCGCTTCGGCCGCCTCGTGCGAGAAGACCCGGAACGCGAGAAATCAGGCTGGCCTGACCTGTGCCTGATCGATGGTGGCATTGGACAATTGTCCGAAGCCGAAGCGGTGTTTGCTGACCTCGGTATAACTGACGTTGCCCTGGCCGCCATTGCCAAAGGACCGGATCGCAATGCCGGACGAGAGGTGATCCATATGCCCGGGCTTGAGCCGATGGTTCTTGCCGCACGCGACCCGGTGCTCTATTTCCTGCAGAGAATTCGTGACGAGGCCCATCGGTTCGCCATCGGCTCGCATAGGGTGCGCCGGAAAAACGCAGCTACACGCTCGCCACTGGACGACATCGCCGGCGTTGGCCCGAAGCGAAAACGGGCCTTGCTGCATCATTTCGGGTCAGCCCGGGCTGTATCACAGGCCGGCGTGCGCGACCTCGAACAGGTTGAGGGCATTTCAAAGACCGTGGCACAAACACTGTTCGATACCTTCCACGAGAGCAACTGAGAACGACACCGCCCCGATGATGACCCTGCCCAACCTGCTCACGTTCGCACGGATTGCCGCTGTGCCGGTTCTGATCGCGCTCTTTTATCTGCCGCATCCAGTCGCCGCCTGGGCAACCTTTGGGCTGTTCGTCGGCGCCGCGGTGACAGACTTCCTCGACGGCTGGCTGGCACGAAGGTTAAATCAGGCGAGCGAGCTTGGCCGCGCGCTTGATCCGATTGCCGACAAACTTATCGTCGCCGCAGCTCTCATCATGCTGGCCGCCGACGGTCGCACGCCGGTTGTCGCGGTCGTTGCCATTTTGGCTC
>JABJCZ010000477.1 GCA_018668475.1 Alphaproteobacteria bacterium
GAGGTATCGGATCCGTTTCCCGCCAATATCTATAACTTCATTGTTTTCCAATGGCCGCGGCGGGCGATCGGCTAAATCGTTGAGCGACACCATACATGCGATGCCACCATGAACAATCTGCGCAGCTGGAGCCGCACTTAACCATTGGTCCATGGAGCCGCACTCGTCAGACTCAACGTGACCAAAGGAAATCCATCGAATTGTTTCCAAAGGTAGGATGCTCTCTACAGCCGATGACACAAGTGGGAATAGCGCTCGGCCTCCGCAGTGAAATAGAAATGGTTCATCGGCTCGGATCAGATACTGATTGAAGGTGAATCCACTGGGAGGCAGATCCGGCGTAAATGTTGACAGGCGGAAAATGCCATCAGCTATTTCGTCGACTTGAGTCTTCATGTCCTACTCCTTCATTTGAATCATAATAATCGTGCAACTAAACCGAATGCAGTGTGCAGTCCCGCTTAACGTTCCGTTGAGCCACGTTTGACGGCAACTGACTGGAGCGGTAGCGCAACAAAGGCACGGTCAAACGTCGGCCTCGAACAGCTTGTTAGGTGGATATTGTGTCGCATTTCTCTTGAAGCTCTAACTAGCTGCTGTGTCTTCGCGACTGCCGCGAATGCGATACATAAGTACTAGACTTACAAGCCATGAAAGAACGATAGTTCCGCCGATCGTGGCAGGAGCGATCGACACAAATTGGTCCATCGTTGTTTGAGGAATCAGCGCGCCATATTTGCTATGAAGAGCCACGATAATTTCTGCCGTCTGTACACCTGCAAGAAGCGGCATGGGCACTATGCCCGTGTACAAAATCGTTAGGGCGATAACTTGGAATCGACTTAACTTCTGGCCGATAAAATAGGCCGTCGCCATATACCCCGACATAACCGCAAAGAAGTTCATCACGTGAGAACCTGCTTCGTTTCGATGCATCGACAGTATTTCGAGCAGATCCGCCTCAGTCATTTGGATTATCTACCTAACGCAATGTTCAGCTGGCCTTGACGGCGACTGGCTGGAGCGGTAGGGCAAGGAAGGAGCGGTCAAAACGCAGCTGGAACGTTTTGTTAGATGGCGCCCTCATTTTTGTGCTCATTTCACTCCAGACCTTTCGAATTCGGCAGCACTGTTTCATCAACGTACTTCGTGAATTCTGCACTAAGGCTGTACGGATTCCACCGCCACCAAGATCGTGCACCTGGAGTAGAGAATATCGCGTCTATCGAATGTTTTTCGAAATCCCAAAGCGTTTGATCGCCAGTGCCGTGACGGCTTTGGTAATGAAGTACGTCCATTACTCTAAGAGTCGCATGCATTAAGAAGTGGAACTGGGTCTTTTCGTCGTCACTCAGGTTGTCGAAGTTTTCGTTCCCATTTCTAAAGACTTTGGCTAGTTCAGCGTTCTCGGCCAAGGCCTGGCTCAGGTTATTAAACGAATCTGTTATTCCGTGGTAGTTGGAGCTACGGATCTCTTCTGTATTCTGTTTGATCTGTCTAGCAAGGTAGATCAGGGTAACCAGTACCGCGACTGCACCAAATATTTCGGCAAATGCTGTGATGTGCACCACACTCATGAAATTTCTCTAGCCATCGAGCACGGCCTCAATCGCCTTGTTGGATGGCAGTTTTTGCATACGCCTATTTGCTACTCGATTTGGATGGATACGTTATAAGGAAAAATAGAAAGAGCCAAAATGCAAAAGAAATTTGTACCACTAACGCTAGAAAATAGCTTCCAGCGGACGGGGAATTCAGAGCGGAGAATGCAGCCCATGCACTGAAGATCCCGATCATGGAATACACTAAATACATCAACGGTTTCATTTTTACCGGCTCTGCATTTCTGCTGCAGTCAACATCAATCCCGCGGTTGAGCAACACCATGTCGTAGCCGCCAAAGCCTATAGCGTGGGCGAATGCATGCAGGGCAACACCCAACAATCCGACTTTCCAAGTTGTCTCTATCCCGATTTCGTACGCATCTAGGATCAATGGGAACAGAGAGAAAAAGAGGGCCGCTAAAGACCACGATAGCAAGCCGCCCAAACCCCAGACTAGCCTGGGGTCGTCGATTCGCTCGGCTCGTAGTGCGATAAGAATCGCAGACATCGCCGCAGTTGCAACCGAAACGTCAGCGAAAGTCTGCAGATGCGCTAACTTATCCATTGCCATCTAACGCTGCGATGAGCCGCGCTTGACGGCGAC
>JABJCZ010000451.1 GCA_018668475.1 Alphaproteobacteria bacterium
ATCGCCGCCGTTCTGTCCGAGCTATTCCTATACTCCTGGGGTGGAGAAGACCCGGTCGGGCGCGCCTCGCAGAAATGCCAGGCGCGGATCGACAAGCTGATGAGCGATGCCGAACTGCCGGCGGCGGCGCGTCTTGGCTGTAAATGCAGCCTCGCCGTCCGCAACATGACCGTACTCGACGCCGACGCGCTGATGCGCGCGACCCGCTTTACCAATGTGAAGCTGTTTATCAAACCGCCGGGCGCGCCGGTGCAGACCCGTGCCGGCATCCTGGAATATGAAAAGAACGATCTGGTGAAACAGGATTTCGCGCTGTTCAACGCGGGCAAAACGAAAATCTGTTCGGGCCAGCTCGAATTCAAGATCGGCGATCTCGGCAAGTTCTTCGGCACCTGTTTCGGCAAGCAGCCGATCCGCGACGGCGGGGTGATGATCGGCTGTCCGTCCGATGTTTTCTGCTCCCGCCATAGCGTCGGCAACATGCGGATGGACGACGGCACATTCATCGGGTTTGTCTCCGTCCTGAAAAGTGCAGAGATCGCAAAGACTTATCCCGGCCTGCCCGAGAAACTGGACGCAGCACCCGCCGCGCAGGCGCCGCAGGAAGAAGAAATTAACGACTAGGTTCTGTGGCTGGCGCTGGTGAGTGGCCGGCACGCTTCTTTTTGCTTATTCCCCCGGTTTTATACCGGGGGTCCATGGTAAGTCCGGGCGCGCTGGAAAAGTGGACCCTCGGTATAAAACCGAGGGAATAAGTTGGGGGATACGCCTCTTCAGATCCGGCTCAATTTACCAACTGGTTTCGCCGCCCGTCGCCGCATAGACTTTTAACATGATGAAAACGGTCTTCCGTCTGTGGCGGGGCGAACTTGCCCTGGCCGACGCGTTCTGGAACTGGGCGGCGGTTGGCGGGCTTGCCGTCAACCTGGTCTCCAGCGCGGCGTTCCTGTTCCTGATCATGGCCGAACAACCCGTCGTGGCGGCGCTCGCCGGCTACGTCTTTTCGGTGCCCTATAACATCGTCGTCGTGGTCGGTGTGTGGCGCTCCGCGGCGCGCTATGACGGCGAGCAGAAATGGGCCGATCTCGCGCGTATCGTGACGGCGGCCGGGATGATCCTGCTCAGCGTGACGTGAGAGAGGCGACTGCAAGCGGCGGAACCGCGCGTGGCCGCATGGATGGCCCGGGGACGGCCCGGGGACGGCCCCGGGTCCACTGTTAACGAATCGACGTCGGTGGATTTTACAGTTTCCCGGCCGACACCGCCATTTATGTCGGAATAATTTACAGTTCTCCAAGCGGCTCCACCCTAAGCCCCTGAAATAGCTGATTTCTGAAATCTGGCACAAATCTTGCTGCTAAAGAGCCGGAACGACGAATTTATCAGGTAGAATTTTCAGGTGTCGTCAATGAAGAAGACAGTCTCCGCGATTGCAGCCGCGGCGTGTTTCTGGGCGTTTTCCGCCAGCGCGTCTCCGATTCAGACCCTGACGGGTTTGACCTCCATTACGTTCTACGAACGAACGACATCGCTGTTTACGCACACGATCAATGCGTCATCCGCGCAGATTCTCCAACGCCGCGCCGATCCCCTGATGTTTACCGGAAATGCCGATTTCTGGGGCACCTCCGAAGAGCTGTACGATGTGTTTTATTCGGACGCCGACGGGTCCCTGAATACGCTGGGTGCCTATATCACGGTAGAGGCCATCTTTAATAATGCGGCCGGCGGAGGTCTGAACCTCTCCGAGGTCCAGCTGAACTTCTCCGGCGGGGGCACGGAATTCGCAAACGTCGTCTCCTCGCATGTCGCGATCGGCGCCGTCGGCACACAATCCTTTCCGTCGCTCGTGAACAATGCGGTGGATGGCGACCTGAACACCCATACCGCGCAGGGGACGACCATCGGCACCGCCGACCGCCTGCGCGTGACGGTCGGGTTTGCCTCGTCGGTGACGGCGGTGCCGGAGCCCGGCACATTTATAATCCTGGGGCTCGGTCTTGCCGGTTTCGGGTATGCCAGACGTAAACGCGCCGCCTGACGCCAATACGGACAGTTAGACAATACGGCGGCCCCCCCCCCGGGGGGCGCCGTTTTTCGTTGGCGGGAATGTTTGCGCCAGGGGGTACGCAACCCGTCTTCCGCCGCGGCAAAATGCGCGATATAATTCCGTCAGGCGTTGTGTCGCGTAAATCCGGGTAGCAGAAATCTGAGTGGTAGAAGTGCGGGCGTAGGAACGGCGTCGCGATAACGGGCCAATATCCAGGGTAGGAGCTGATATGAAATTCCTTTGCATTCGACGTGCCGGGCGACGTGCCGGGCGGACGCGCGCGCTCTTTGCGGCATTGCTGACAGGCGCGGTCACATTGGCGGTCACAGCAGCCATCCCAAACACCGCCCACGCTGCGGCATTCACCTACGGCACCGGGCCGACCGGGGTCTACAGCGTGAGCTGCAGTGGGCCGGGAGACG
>JABJCZ010000034.1 GCA_018668475.1 Alphaproteobacteria bacterium
AAAAAATATCAATAGCGTCCGGTGGTGCGACCGATGGCTGCTTCTCTTTTTTGGTACACACCAGACCTTTAAAGTAACCTCTCGCAGGGTGCCGTGCTGTGCTTTGAGCTGCATCAAATCGTCGCATTGAGAATAGCGCTTTTCGCCACTGTGGCAGCCGCTATGATGGCGCGCTGCCTGCCGGGGCGGCCATATTGATGTAACCAATTGAGTAGCCTCGAAAAGGATATTTTCATGAGCCAGGCACCCCGTCTCGATACAGAATTTGTGCGGGCGCAGTTCCCGGCGTTGGAGACCGGCTGGGCGTTTATGGAAAACGCCGGTGGAACCGTCGCGGCGCGTCAGGTGGTGGATCGGGTTACGGACTACATGTCTCGAGTGCATGTGCAGCCACACCATGCCTACGATGTCTCGGATGAGGCTGGTCGCCTGATCGTTGAGGGCCAGCGCCTGATGGCTGAGATGATCGGCGCCGAGCCTGAGGAGGTCATGGTTGGGCCCAATACAACGACCAATGTGTTTTTGCTGGCGCAGGCGATCCGCTCATGGTTTTCGCCTGGCGACGAATTGATCGTGACCAACATCGACCATGAGGCGAACAACGGGTCGTGGCGCCGCCTTGAGGAATTTGGCGTTGTTATTAGGGAATGGAAGTTCCGGCCTGAAAGCGGCGCTCTGGCTCTGGATGACCTGGATGCGCTGCTGACCGATAAGACTCGCCTGGTCTGCTTTACCCATTGCTCCAATCTGACTGGCGCTGTGAATGATGTGCCAGCGCTGGTTCGTCGTATTCACGATGCGGGGGCGTTGGCCTGCGTTGATGGCGTGGCCTATTCGGCGCATCGGGCGCTCGACGTGAAGGCGTGGGATGTCGATTTCTACCTGTGCTCGCTTTACAAGGTTTACGGACCGCATCTGTCCATCCTCTACGCCAAGCGGGAGCATGTGGAGCGCGCGCGCAATAACAACCACTACTTCCTCGAAGACCGATTGCCATTAAAACTCAACCCCGGGGGCCCGAATCACGAGCTGACGGCCGCGCTTGCTGGCGTAACGGATTACTTCGATGCCGTGCACACGCATCATTACGGTGTAAGCAATTTGCCGCGCCTCGGTCGGATGAAGCAGGTCGCGGAGTTGATGTCAGCTCATGAAGAAGTGATTGCGCAGCCGTTTTTGGATTACCTGGTGAACAAGCGGGAAATAACGTTGATCGGCCCGGCAAGTGTCGGTCACGAGCAACGGGCACCGACATTTTCGTTCTCTGTGAAAGATCGCACGCCGCTTGAGTTGGCCCGCGGGCTGGCAAGGGAAAAGATTGGCGTCGGCACTGGACATTTTTATGCGGCGCGGTGCGTCGATGCACTTGGGTATGGCGAGGACGGTGTCACCCGCGCCAGCATGGTCCACTACAACACGACCGAAGAAGTTGCCCGACTGATCGCGACTCTGGACGCGATCATCTAGGAAGGGGTTTCCAGCCTGGTGGTGGAACTCGCTGTTCAGGTGACGGGTCGGACCCAGACGGCCGTATCGTGAAATACGGCCCCACCGACGGGATATCCCGGCTCGGCGGAGGTGAGCACGTTGACGCCGAGGCCTTCGGCAAAGGCGGTGTTGGGCCAAACACTCTCAATCACCACCACACCCGGCTGCTGGCCATTGTCGGCGATCGTCACATCAAGCGGGATCGAGCCTTGATCATTGCCGACCCGCACCGGTGACCCCGCGCTAACCCCGAGGGCGGCGGCATCCTCGCCATTCAGCCGGACCACAGGCCCACCTTCTCGCTTGGTCGATGTCGGCGTCTCGGTAAAGCTTGAGTTGAGAAAGTTGTGCGCTGGTGCAGTAACGAGGCGGAACGGGTGGCGCTCGTCTGCCGCATCGATCACTTCAAAATGATCCGGCAATTCGGGCATGGCAGATCGGGTTTCCCCATTGATTGTGCTGCTGGCCCAGTTTGGGCGGAAGTGAAATTTGCCGTCTTCAGTTGCCCAGCCGTTCAGGTGATGTGCCGTCTCGAAATCGGGCATGCAGTCGTGCCAGCCAGTGCTCTTCAATTCATCAGCTGACGGCCAGCCGGCGCCGTTCAGCGCCGCATCAATCAGTTCCCAGGCACTCATATCAAAGCCCGCGTGTTCAGCACCAAGGCGCTTCGCGAGCCCACAGATGACAGCGTGGTTGTCGCGCGATTCACCGACGGCATCGATGACCTTCGGGCCAATTAGAATATGTGACTGGCCGCCTGCCTGATAGAGGTCGTCGTGTTCCAGAAATGTGGTCGCTGGCAAAACGATGTCCGCCAGTTTGGCGGTGTCCGTCATGAACTGCTCATGCACGCAGACGAACAGGTCTTCGCGACGGAGACCTTTGTTTACCAGGATGGATTCCGGCGCAACCACGGCCGGATTACAATTTTGCACTAGCATTGCGGTGACT
>JABJCZ010000328.1 GCA_018668475.1 Alphaproteobacteria bacterium
CTAGGGCGCCCATGCCGGCTCCTCAGCAGATCGGCTCACGGTTCTTAGACTTCGAGCACGACTTTGCCGAAGAAGTTGCGTGACGCAAGAAACCGGTGCGCATCTCCCATATCCTGCAACGGAAAGGTTTTCGCGATGACCGGCTTCACCGCACCGTCGGCGATCAGCTTGAGCACCTGAACGTTATTGGCTTTGGGAGAAAAATGATTGCCCGACATGGTCAGCTGTTTACGGAAAAATTCAATCATGTCGATCTCGACCTTTTCACCCGCATGGGCCCCGCATGTGGCCAAACGACCATTGTGCGCGACCGCCCGAATGCTCTCCTGCAGCACGCGCCCGCCGACCATCTCAATACAAACATCAGCGCCGCGCCCGCCGGTAATCCGCATCACGCCGTCTTCAATGCTCTCTTCGTTGTAGTTGATGCCATAGCGGGCGCCGAGCTCCTTCGCACGCTCCAGCTTTTCGCCTGACCCGGCGGTTGCGATGACAATACCCCCTGCATTGTTGGCGAGCTGCACAGCCGCACTGCCCACGCCTGAGCCTGCAGCGTTAACCAGCACAAACTCGCCCTGACGTACTTTTGTGTGGACCTCGACAAGCTCCCACGCAGTCGCAAAGGCCACGTGGGTCGCAGCCGCATCAACAAACGACAAGCCGTCCGGCATGGCGACGACGTTGTGCTCTGACACCCGCACATATTCGGCATAGGTGCCCCAGTGGGTCACGCCGAGCTTGTCAAAGCTCATGCAGATGTTGTCGTGCCCGCTCAAGCAGCGCTCGCAATGACCGCAGGACGTCGTGAGATACGGCAAGACATGCTGACCGGGCTTGAACGCCGTTACGGCGGAGCCGACCTCGGCAACAACGCCTGCGCCCTCGCAGCCGAGGATATGCGGCATATCGAGGCTGAAGTAGCCGGAAATACCGTCGCGAACATCGAGGTCAAAGTGGTTGAGCCCGACGGCCTTGATGTTGATCAGGACATCATTGGGCCCGACAGACGGTGTTTCAATGTCCTCATACTTCAGGACACTGGGATCACCGTGCTCATGGATTACAACTGCTTTCATTTTGTTTGCTGCCTTGCGTCAGGTTTATTTTGCTTTTGCGGTCGAACGAGCGCGCCGCCGTGCGGGCGCCAGCACAGTGCTGCGGGCCACTGCGGCTGCCGCCTCAGCTCGTTTGAGAGATTTGTATTTCGCGCCGGGCACATTTTCTGTCTGGTCGGGGTCCGGCGGCCCCTTCAGCTCAACAGTGTTGCCATCCGGGTCAATCACATACATGGACGGGCCATGGCCAAGCGAGCCGTAGCGACGGTCAACGTCGCCTGATTTCACGCCACGGCGCTTGAGTTGGGCGCGAATCTTCTTTTCGTCAAAATTCAGCAATTGAACCGCAAAATGATCCATGTTGCGCTTCTTTTTGCCGGGGGCGCCGCCACCCATTTTGCCGATCACGCCATCCACGGGTACAAGATCAATGAGAATGGGGCCAACTCGAAGCTGATAGAGGCCAAATTCGGGAACCATGCGTTCCTCCGCACACCCCAGTACCCGCTTGTACCAGTCGAGGGATGCCTTCACGTCCTTGACGCGCAGAACAACGTGATCCAGTGCGATAACATCGATGGCGCTCATTGCAATCCTCCGTGGAAAAGCCGCTGCCCCAATTGCAGCAATGCGGGCCTGGCAGGCTAACAAAGGCCGGTCGGCAAGTCACGACACGCACGACCATCCTGTAGCGGGAAATCGCTACTCACCGCCCCAGATTTTCTTGAGCGCATCCACCGTAAAATCATCGCCAGCACACAGGCCAATGATCTTCTCCTCACGGACCGCAATACCTTTGGCGGCCTCAACGACGCCTGCGGCGTATTCCGGCGGAATAATCACCGCGCCGTGGGAATCAGCGTGAATCAAGTCTCCAGAATTGACCACCATGCCGGCAATATTCACTTCGCAGTCGAACTCGGTCATGTGAAACCAGATGTGCGACGGCGCAACTGCGCCGTAAATGGCCTGAAAACCATCTGCCATCATCGACATGTCACGCACGGCGCCATCGGTTACGAGGCCCTCGGCTCCCAGAGCCTTGTGCATCCAGCTCATAATCTCCCCAAATATGGCGCTGCTGCGGGCGCGAACCCCGTCGCCGTCCTGAAATACCGCGATTTTCGGCCCGGCGGTGCCCGCCACATAGTCGAAATATTGTCCCTCATAGCACTTTTGTGCGACAGCATCCTTTGATCCGGGCCGAACGCAGCGAAATACGGCCGTGCACGCATAACCGACGATGGGTGGCAACTCCGGCCGGGCGCACCTCAAATGAGATGTCGTAAACCCGAACCCGCGCCGTTCGGGCGCCACAATTTCCAGCGCATTGCAGACGGTTGGTGTGTCAAGCGCGCGGAGCGCTTCAATAAGCTCATTTTCCATTTTCATCTGCGCTTTTTCCTTTGTTCCGCTGGGTTTCGCAATATTTTTCAATGTTTCGCCCTATCCTCAGCCCGTCTGTTTACCGGTCTGGCATCTGCTCCACAACGCTCATTCACAATGCCCCGCAACAGAAGTGCCGGTGCGACAAAGACTCGCCTTGCCAAATGCGTGGGCAATCGTTTACCTATGCCGCCAGATATATCCGTTTCGAGCGTTGCCATTGTGACCGGTGACCGCCCGCAACGAACCAATCGGCCCGTGCCGGGCCGCAAGAAAATTGATGTCAGGAGTATGAAATATGTCCGTCCGGATCGAGTGCATAGTTGAGTGCCAGAATCACCTGGGCGAAAGCCCTATCTGGGATGTCGAGGACGGCATGCTTTACTGGGTTGATGGAACCGGCCCGCGCGTCGGCAATCCCTCGATCTGGCGCCTCAACCCGCGCACCGGCAAGGTCGATAACTGGTCCACGAAACAGGACATCGGGGCCATGGTATTGCGCAAGGATGGCGGTGCACTGTTGGCAATGGACGACGGATTTTACTTCTTCGACTTCGACAAGGGCGGCGAGCCTGAACTGATCATGAAAATCGAAGATGACCAGCCGCGTTCGCGCCTCAACGACGGCAAGGTCGATCGTCGTGGTCGCCTCTATGCCGGTGGCATGGACGATAAGGAAGAGCTCAAAATATGCGGTCTGTGGCGCCTCGACCCGGACCTCACGGCCACCAAGATCGATGACGGGATTATCTGCTCCAATGGTCCGTGCTGGAGCCC
>JABJCZ010000329.1 GCA_018668475.1 Alphaproteobacteria bacterium
ACAACGAGACGGGTGTCATTCAGCCTGTCGCCGCGTTGGCAGATGCAGCTCACGAGGTTGGCGCCTTGTTTCATTGTGATGCCGTGCAGGGACCGGGGCGTATTCCGGTCGACATGAATGCGCTCGGTGTCGATATGCTCAGCTTGTCGGCACACAAGTTTGGTGGGCCAAAGGGTGCTGGCGCTCTCATCCTCAATCCCGCTGGAGACGTAGCGCCGATGATTGTGGGTGGCGGGCAGGAGCGTGGACGTCGCGCCGGAACCGAGAACGTGCCGGGCATTGTCGGTCTTGGCAAAGCAGCGGAGTTGGTATCCGACGATTTGCAGCGTGCGCCTTTCGTTGCGGATTTGCGCAACGCCTTGGAGAGCGCGCTGCTCGAAGTTGATGGCAACGTACAGGTTTTTGGCGCTGGGGTAGACCGGTTGCCCAATACGGCGGCCCTGAGCATGCCGGGCGTGCAGAGCGAGACCCAGGTTATGGCGCTCGATCTGTCAGGCGTTGCGGTCAGTGCGGGTTCGGCTTGTTCGTCCGGGCGCGTCGAGCCGTCGCATGTTCTTCGGGCAATGGGTGTGGAAGATGCGCATGGTGGATGCGCTATTCGTATCAGCCTCGGCTGGGCGACAACTGCGGCGGACACCGAGCGCCTTTTGGGTGCGTGGCGTTCGCTTCATGCCGGTCTGGCAACACGCTATCAGCCTGGGTTGTCAGCGTCCGCCAAGATCGCCTGAGTGCCAACGTTACTGCCCGGGTGGGGCAGGGGCCAAAAAATCAGAGAGCAACCCCGTTCATGCCTAAAATGACATTTATCAATCGCGATGGATCGCGAACAGAAGTGATTGCGCCCATTGGCTCAAGTATTCTGGATATTGCTCATCGCAATGACATCGATATTGAGGGGGCGTGTGAGGGCTCTCTCGCGTGTTCGACCTGTCATATTATTGTTGAGCGGGATTGGGTCCACTCGTTGGAAGAAGCTAGCGAGGACGAAGAGGACATGCTTGATCTGGCGTTTGGCCTCACGAAGACATCGCGGCTGGGATGTCAGGTCGTCATTACCGAAGAAATGGATGGCCTCGTCGTCGCGCTGCCGAAGGAAGTCCATAATCTGCTTGGCGGTTGAGGCTTTTTCGGCGAGGTGCGAGTACTCCAGATGACTTATTTCGACGACGGCCTTTTTTCACGCCTCCGGGCACAATCCGGTGATACCTGGCAGGCCTACACCAACCATCCGTTCGTTGAAGGTCTGGCTGATGGGTCATTGCCGCAGGCTGCGTTCCGGCATTATCTCGCACAGGATTATCTGTTCCTCATCGAGTTTGCTCGCGCTTGGGCGCTGGCCGGGTACAAGGCCGAAAACCTGAGTGAGATCAAGGCGGCATCCGACGGCCTGAAGGCCATTGTTGATGTCGAGATGGATCTGCACGTTGGCTACTGCGCTGAGTGGGGTATCTCCCAGGCGGCGCTGGAGCAGACGCCGCCGGCGCCGGCCATGCGCAACTATACCGACTACGTGATGAAGTGCGGCGAGGAGGGCGATCTGCTGGATCTCCATGTTGCGCTGTCGCCCTGCATTATTGGCTATGGTGAAATTGGCGCGCGCTTGTTCGCGGCGCCGAATGAGGGTGTGGCTGGCAACCCCTATTGGCCATGGATAGAAATGTACGGAGGTGCTGAGTATCAGGCGGCGGCTCACGCAGAGGCGAAAACGCTTGATCAGCTAGCGGCCTCGCGCTGTGGCGAAGCGCGCTTTGGCAGCTTGGCAGTGATTTTCAATGAGGCAACGCGGCTTGAGACGGAATTCTGGCAGATGGGGATCAACGCAATCGACGCCGGGCAGGAAGTGCGGGTGAGCCATGCATAACTTGTCCGATACTGATTGCGGGGCCATATTCGCCTCATGATGAATTCAGCGAAAGATATGGCGCCTGTCGTCGACCTTGGCCTTGGCGGCAAGCCCGGCGATCACCGTGTGGTCGTTGCGATGTCTGGCGGCGTTGATTCTTCGGTCACGGCGGCGCTGCTGGCGGAGGCCGGATACGATGTCGTCGGCATGACGCTTCAGCTTTATGACGACGGTGCGGTGCGCGGCCGGCCGGGCGCCTGTTGCGCGGGCCAGGATATTTACGATGCCCGGCGCGTCGCGGATCGCATCGGTTTTCCGCACTACGTGCTGAATTACGAAGACCGGTTTAGGGAAGCGGTGGTCGATGATTTCGCCGACGCCTATTTGCGTGGTGAAACGCCGTTGCCCTGCGTGCGGTGCAATGAGCGGGTCAAGTTTCGCGATATGTTGAGCGCTGCGCGCGAGCTTGGCGCGGTAGCATTGGCGACGGGGCACTACGTCCAGCGGGTCACGGGTCTCAACGGACCCGAGCTCCACGCGGCGGTCGAGCGGGTTCGCGATCAAAGCTATTTTCTGTTTGCGACGACGTCAGAACAGCTTGATTACCTACGGTTTCCGCTGGGTGACATGGCTAAGGATACGGTGCGGGCTCACGCCGAGAGGCTTGGCCTGGAGATTGCCGGCAAGCCGGATAGCCAGGATATTTGCTTTGTGCCGA
>JABJCZ010000330.1 GCA_018668475.1 Alphaproteobacteria bacterium
CTTACCCGTCCCATCCGATACGGCGCTGGCCAAAACGCTCTGTATGGCGCGGACGGACGCAACTTCAAACATTGCACCAAGGCCAGAGCCGGTGCGGCGGTAGAGCACGTCACCACCGCGCCCGACGACCTCAACAATACCGAAGGGCAACGTGCGCTCCCCATTGGCTGCAATGCTGGCGTAAGCGCCGGTGAGATCGAGCAACGTCAGATCTGCCGTGCCGAGGGCGATTGATGCATCGCCCGGGAACTGTCGGGCAATGCCAAGGCGTGACGCCGTACGGGCGACACTGGCCGGCCCGGCCTCCAGAGTCAGTCGCACGGCAATCGTGTTGATAGAACGGGCGAAGGCTTCCCGCAAGCTCATGGTGCCATGATACTGACTATCGTAATTTTCCGGCGACCAACCGTCGATCGACACTGGCTCATCTTCCATCACATCATCAGGCGTATGGCCCGCTTCAAACGCCGTGAGATATACGACAGGCTTGAAGGCCGACCCAGGCTGACGCATGGCTTGGGCCACGCGATTGAACTGGCTTTGAGCATAAGATCGCCCACCAACCATGGCCCGCACTGCCCCATCCGGGTCCATGACGACCACGGCCCCCTGACCAATGTTGGCCGCCGCACCGGAAGCCTTTAACTCCGCGCGCAAAGCACCCCGTGCAAGCGCCTGCATCCTGGGGTGAAGCGTTGTCCGCACTGTCAGCGCGGCATGGCCGGCACCGACGTAGCCCTGAACCTGATCGACGATCCAGTCGACAAAATACCGGGCCTCGCCAACGCTGGGTGGCGCCGCTGCCACTTTCGCCGGGGTACGCCTGGCCGCCTGAGCATCATCATTCGTGATGAACCCGGCAGACGCCATTGTACCGAGCACCACCGACGCACGTTCCCGGGCGCCGGCCAGATTAGTTGCCGGCGACAGACGCGACGGCGCCTTCAAAAGCCCCGCGATCATGGCAGCTTCTGGCAGCGACAGAGCGTCGGCGCCCTTGTCAAAATATCGGGTAGACGCAGCATCAACGCCATATGTGCCCGCGCCGAGATAGACCCGGTTGAGATAAATAGTGAGAACCTGATCTTTCGAAAACTTTCGCTCAAGCCAGAAAGCAAGAATGGCTTCCTGAGCCTTACGTTTGAGCGTGCGCTCCGGCGTCAAAAACAGGATTTTCGCGAGTTGTTGCGAGATAGTACTGCCGCCCTCAACAACACGTCCGGATGTCAGATTGCGCCACAACGCACGGGCCAGGCCAAACGCATCAATAGCGCCATGCTCATAGAAGCGTCGATCTTCAACGGCGATCACTGCCTGGGGTAATACCGGGCTCATTTCCGCCAGGCGAACAAAGTTTCCCCAGCGCTCACCCTGGCGAGCCAGCACGGAACCATCGCTCGCAAACACCGTCATCGACGGTGCGATTGCTGGCCCCGACAGATCATCAGTCGACGGCAGGTCATGGGCGACATAGATAAACCCAGCGCCACCAAACAGGATAAACAGAACGAGCAGGATACCTACAACTCGCATAGCCCGGCGCAAGGTAGATCGCCGCGGGGCACCCTTAGCCTTGCTGCGCGCCTTGGGAGACGATTTTGACTTTTTTGCCGCTGGCGCAGATTTAACCGACCGCGCGGGCGACGCCTTTTTGGGCTTCCGCTCAGCGGCGCGTCCGCCGCGCGCCTTGCCCGTTCGCTTGGCCATGGTTACAAAATCAGCGTCTTGCTAGACGTCGAGATTGACGACTTTAAGCGCGTTCTGCTGAATAAAGTCACGACGCGGTTCTACCACTTCGCCCATCAGGGTAGAAAATATTTCATCCGCCTCAATGGCGTCCTTGACCTCGACCCGCAGCAAAGTGCGGACCTCAGGGTCCAGTGTCGTTTCCCACAGCTGATCGGGGTTCATTTCACCCAGACCCTTGTAGCGCTGGACGGTCAGCCCTTTTCGTCCGGTCGCAAAAATTCCCTCCAGCAATTCGCTAGGGGATTGAATCGTGATTTCGGTATCTTTGCGCCGCAGCTTCAATGGGTGCGCATAGGTCTCTTGAAGGTGGGTACTCATGGCGTCAAGGCGACGGGCTTCCGGCGTGTGAATAAGTACCTGATCGATGGTGTGAATTTCGGTCACGCCGCGCATGGTGCGGGAGAAACGAAACCCCGGGCCGCCGACCATATCAACCGCTTCACCAACCCACCCGCGCTCAAGTTCGGGCGACAACGCATCAAGTCGCTGCGCGATATATTCGCCTGCGGGCGCCGCATGTTCGGCAAGAATCTTTTCATTGAGAGCCCCCGCAATCGCGGCCTGCTCGACTATCCGTTGATCGACCCGCCGCATCAATGAGCGGATCAGAGCTGAGATCGTGCGGGCGCTCTCAATCGTTTCACGAAGATGTGGCCCAGCCTGTTGTTCACCTGAAGCAAGCTCGATAGCGCAGTCTTTCAAACCTTCGGATATCAGATGATTTTCCAGCGCAGGATCGTCTTTTAGGTAAAGCTCTTCGCTGCTGCGCTTGACCCGATAGAGTGGCGGCTGGGCGATAAACAGGTGACCGCGGTCCACTAGCTCCCGCATGTTGCGATAGAAAAACGTAAGCAGAAGTGTGCGAATGTGCGATCCATCAACGTCAGCATCAGTCATGATGATGACCTTGTGGTAGCGCAGCTTTTCGATATCGAAATCTTCTGCGCCGATGCCGGTTCCCAGGGCCGTGATCATGGTGCCGATCTCGGCGGACCCCAACATGCGGTCGAGCCGCGCCCGCTCAACATTCAGAATTTTGCCGCGCAATGGCAGAATTGCCTGATTTTTTCGATTGCGGGCCTGCTTGGCTGAGCCGCCGGCTGAATCACCCTCCACCAGAAACAGTTCACAAAGTTCAGGATTGCGCTCCTGACAATCGGCCAGTTTGCCGGGCAGGCTGGAGACCTCAAGCGCACTTTTGCGCCGCGTCAACTCACGCGCCTTGCGCGCGGCCTCCCGGGCCGCAGCGGCCTCGACGACCTTACCCAGGACCTGCTTGGCTTCCGCCGGGTGTTCCTCAAGCCATTGTGCCAGCATTTCGCCAACGACCCCGTCGACCACCGTGCGGACCTCGGAACTAACCAGTTTTTCCTTGGTCTGTGAGGAGAACTTGGGATCGGGCACCTTCACCGACAGCACGCAGGTCAATCCTTCGCGGGCGTCATCGCCGGTGATGCTGACCTTTTCACGTTTGCCGATGCCAATCTGAGCCGAGTAGGCGTTGATGCTGCGCGTCAACGCCGACCTGAACCCGGCGAGATGAGTACCGCCATCGCCCTGGCGAATGTTGTTGGTAAAACACAGCATGTTCTCGCGGTAGCTATCGTTCCACTGGAGAGCGACTTCCACGACAATGTCGTCTTTCTGGCTTTCGAAATTGACGATACCGGATATGAGCGGCTGTTTGGCACGGTCGAGATACGCGACGAAGGCGCTGATACCGCCATCGAAATGAAGATCGGATACCCTAGTCTCCACCGCGCGCTCATCAGATATAATTATGTGCAGGCCGGCGTTCAAAAATGCCAGTTCCCGCAGGCGATGCTCAATCGTCTCGAAATCAAATTCGATACCTGTGAAGATGTCCGGCGACGGATGGAACGTAACCTCGGTGCCAGTTTTCTCACCGGCATCACCAACCACGGCCAACGGTGCGGCGGCATCGCCCATATGGAACCGCATCGTGTGTTCTTTACCGTTGCGCCACACGCGCAGGTCCAGGGTTTCCGACAGCGCATTGACCACGGACACCCCGACACCGTGTAAGCCGCCGGATACTTTGTAGATGTTCTGGTCGAACTTTCCGCCGGCATGCAGCCGCGTCATGATGACCTCGGCTGCGGAGACGCCTTCTTCAGCGTGCATGTCGGTCGGCACGCCACGGCCGTTGTCGCGAACGGTTACCGAACCGTCAGCGTTGAGGACGACTTCGATGCGATCGCAGAATCCGGCCAGCGCTTCATCGACCGAATTATCGACCACTTCGTAGACCATGTGGTGCAGCCCGGACCCGTCATCGGTATCACCGATATACATGCCAGGACGTTTGCGAACCGCATCCAGACCGCGCAGCACCTTGATGGAATCTGCGCCGTAGCTATCGTCGTCGGGTGTCGTTGGCAGATCGGCTGTTGTCGCAGGCTCGGTTGCTGGGTCAGCCACGCGGCCACTCCTCAATTGGGGTTGTGGTCAGAGTTGCATCTTTGACCAGAAACATTTGTGCCATATCCCTAAGCGGGGCAAACAACTCAGGTTCAGTGCCAGTAAGCCAGACTTGGGCGCCCATGCTCCGGATACTTTCAAACAATGCTGCGCGACGGGTGCCGTCAAGGTGCGCCACCACTTCATCGAGCAGCATGACCGGTGCAGCACCGCGCAGACGCGTCAGAAGCCGGCCGTGAGCCAGCACCATGGCGATTAGCACCGCCTTTTGCTCGCCCGTTGAAGCTTGGGCTGCCTCGGGGCCATCCTGGCCGAGCGCCGCCCACAGATCACTGCGATGGGGGCCCTGGGCAGTGCCCGCCTCCGCGTCAGTCGGTCGGTCAGCCTCCAGGCGGGCGCGATATTGCTCCTCGACATCCAGCGCCGGCATAGCCAACAGCCAGTTTTCAAGCAGCCCCCTGACTTCCACCAGTGGCTTGGGGAAGGGCCCGTCAGCCGCAGATATTTCAGCCGCCAGACGGGCGACAAGGTCAAGTCGGGCCGCGGCGATGGCCACTGCGCGCTCGGCCATGCCACGCTCAACCGCCGCCAGCCAGACCGCATCGGCCCGTCCTTCGCGCAACAGTTTGGTGCGATCACGGCGGCCTTTGTCGAAGGCCTGAACGCGCCCGGCATGCGCCGGATCAAAAGCGAACACAAGGCTATCGAGAAATTGCCGTCGCCCTGCCGGCGCCTCGATAAACAGCCGATCTTGGGCCGGCGTGAGCCAGACCACACCAATATGCTCAGATAACGCGGACTGGTAGCCAACCGGCTGACCATCGATACGCGTCTCGCGCTTTTCCTTGCCGTCTTCACCGGCACCGGCCCAGCCGACACCGAGTGAGACCGGGCCAAATGCACCGTCAATCTCAGCCGCGACAGCCCAGCGGTGCGCGCTTTCAGCATCGCCCACTTTCTGCCCGACGACCGGCGAACGCCGACAGGCGATGTCGGACAATCGGGCACGGCGCAAGCCGCGACCCGGCGCGAGGCATGAAATTGCTTCAAGCAGATTGGTCTTGCCGGCGCCGTTGGGCCCGACGAGGACAACCGGGCTGCCGTCGCACTCAAACCGCAGCGACTGGTAACACCGAAAATCCGTCAAAGTCAGGCGGCGCACCGCCAGTCGAGAATGACCCGGCACCGCTGTTGATTGATTTACGGCTGCCCTCAGCGTAGCGCCCACCTATACCCGCATCGGCATGATCACGTAGACCGCGCCAGCGTCCTTGGGGTCCCGGACCAGTGTTGGTGAGGCTGCATCCGCAAGAACAAATTCGATTCTGTCGCTCTCGATCTGGTCAGCCATATCGAGGACGTAGCGGGCGTTGAAGCCGATATCGAAGCCGTCACCGGCAAAATCGGCATCCACTTCCTCTTCGGCCGAACCGGCATCCGGGCTTGCAGCGGACACAACTATCTTGCCGCCGCCAAGGCTCAACTTAACCGCTCGGGATTTTTCGGTCGATACCGTCGACACCAGATCAACCGCCTTGGTAAAAGCCTTGTGGTCCACCCCAAGCACCCGATCATTGCCTTCAGGAATAACGCGCCCGTAGTCCGGGAAGGCGCCGTCAATCAGCTTTGACGTGAGTGTCGCGGCACTGAACCCAAAACGGATTTTGGTTTCAGACAGGGAGATAGACACTTCGGCCTCTTCTTCCTCCAGCAATTTCAACACCTCGGCAATCGCCTTTCGCGGCACAATAACGCCGGGCATCCCTTCAGCGCCTTCAGGCAATGCGGAATCAACGCGTGCCAGCCGATGACCATCAGTCGCTACGGCGCGCAGCGCCTGTTCACCATCGCTTACGGCATGGAGATAGATGCCGTTCAGATAATAACGGGTCTCCTCCGTCGAAATTGCAAACCGGGTCTTGAGCAGCAGACGCTTGAGCTCTACGGCACCAACGGTGAATTCAAAGGGCAGATCACCTTCCGCCATGACCGGAAAATCTTCGACCGGCAGACACGATACGGTCATGGCAAAACGCCCGGCTTCAAGAGATAGCTTGCCCTCGGCGCCGCCCGTTGAGATCTGCACTTCAGCACCATCGGGCAGTTTGCGGACGATATCGTACATCATGTGGGCAGGCGCAGTGATTGAGCCTGGTTGCGCCACATTAGCCGATGCCGCTTCAACGATGGCAATATCCATGTCGGTTGCCGTCAACCGGACCTGGCCCTCGCCATCGGCATCCAGCCGCACATTGGACAGAATGGGAATCGTATTACGTCGCTCAACAACGCTCTGCACATGACTTAGTGAGCGTAAAAGCGCGCTACGTTCGATTGTCAGTTTCATGCCGAATGGAGCCAAATTCAGTTTATAAAAAGGCTCACGAAACCGGCGATTGCTTCCCCCCGGGGCGTTACTCAGTCGCTCGCCCGAAACGGCCGCGAATCAGTCGATTCGAAAGCCTGCTGAGTATACCAAAAAGGCCTCAGGAAGGTATCTTTTTTGCGCCGGCAACCGGTCGCACCGAGACCACGCAACTCGTTGAATCCAGAAGTTTTATCCTTCGAGGTTGCGTTTAAGCAACTCGAGGTCTTCCGCGATGCCCGGGTCCGAGTCACGAAGCTGCTCGATCTTGCGAACAGCGTGCATGACAGTTGTGTGATCGCGCCCGCCAAACTTGCGGCCAATTTCAGGCAAGGAGCGCTGGGTCAGCTGCTTTGACAGGAACATCGCAACCTGACGCGGCCGCGCAACGGCACGGGCGCGGCGCTCCGACGACATCTCTGACAATTTGATGTTGTAATGCTCGGTCACACGCCGCTGAATTTCATCAATGGTCACACGGCGATCATTGGCCCGCAATACGTCGCGCAGTACTTCCTGCACCATTTCGAGCGAAATTGACCGACCAATGAGGGTGGAATGGGCGGCCACCCGGTTGAGCGCCATTTCCAACTCGCGCACATTTGACGTGATCTTGTGCGCCAGAAACTCCAACACTTCGCGCGGCAGGTCACAGGCGCCCAAGGCCTCCGCCTTGGTTTGCAGGATGCCCAGGCGCAGTTCATAAGTCGTGGCATGAATATCCGCCACAAGCCCCCAGCCGAGCCGCGAACGCAGCCGCTCCTCCATGGCATCAAGATCAGACGGCGAGCGATCGCCGGAGATCACGACCTGCCGGTCATGGTCAACAAGAGCATTGAAGGTATGGAAAAACTCTTCCTGCGTGCTCTCCTTGCCACAGATAAACTGCACGTCATCAATCAGCAGCACATCGGCGGAGCGAAATTGCTCCTTGAAGGACATGGTGTCCTTGAACCGCAGCGCGCGGATGAATTGATACATGAATTTTTCAGCCGAAAGATAAATGACCCGCCGCGATGGGTCTCGCTCCCGGATATGCCATGCAATGGCATGCATCAGATGCGTCTTGCCGAGTCCCACGCCGCCGTAAAGATAAAGCGGGTTGAACGGCACGTTGTCAGCCTCGGCGATCCGCCGCGCCGCAGCGTGCGCAAATTCATTTGGCTTGCCGATCACAAAGTTCTCGAAGCGAAAACGCTTGGAGAGGGGCGAGCCCAACTCGCCGTCATCAGCCTCAACCGCGTGCAACGACAATCGCTGCGGTGCGACAGTACTGGCAGCCTTGGCCTTGCCAGACCCGTCGGCTTTGTGGCCGGTATTTTCGGCCCCGCCAATAGCCGGTTTCTGCCGCTTGACGTCAATTTCTAGGAACTCGATTGCCGGGTCTTCTTCCCGCCACAACGCGATGATGCGCTCGCCATAGCGCGATTCCACCCAGTCGCGCAGAAACCGCGTTGGCGCAAGCAATTTGAGCTTGTCGTCAGCGGCATCGCCTAGCTGCACGGGCCGCAACCAACTCTGAAAAGCGGCAGCGCCGAGCTCCTGCTCCAACCGATGACGCACCCGTGCCCAGCGTTGCTCCATGGGCTTTGCAGACTCTGCAGAATTGCCCTCAGATTCGGCCAAGGGCGCTTCGCTGCCCATGTCGTCGCGATCATTGCTCATGCTTGTTGCCACGGAAGGCCCGCGGCCTTCCATCCGGCACGGGTTCCGCGATGGCCACGATCATCCCGGGGGCCCTCAAAGCCATCTATCACGTTGAAAGACTGGGTATTGCCACCAGCTGCACAGGCGATGGCAGCCAGCCTGGAGCGGGCGCCGCTACGGCAAAGGAACATGACGGGCGTCGCATCGGCAATACCGGTTGCGGCCACGTCATCAACAAAATTAGCGTTCTCCGCCATGCTCGGAAATACCTGCCAGGAAATACGCGCCGGCTCTTTGCCGAGCTGCGAAAGATCCGGCAATCCGACAAAAGCCCACTCAGCGTTGGTCCGCACGTCTACCAGAGCCGCGTCGGATTCCGCCTCGAGAATCTGCCACGCTTCTTCAGACGTGACCTCGCCAGCGTAACCATCACCAGGCTGCAATCTTTCCGCTGCCGTGGCGCGCAAAGCTCTGAGATCCATAGGACTCCCCCGGCTTTTCGCCGTTGTATTTTCTGCCCCCGGCTCTGCACAAGAGCCACGTCAACAAGGCACTACTTACCGATTCAGATAACGGACGTTTCCGCCAGTTCCTCCGACTATTCGGTCCCTCCGCAATGACTGAATTTTGTGCCTGATCAATCAAGATCAGCAAGTGGCTCTACCCTAGTCATGCCGGACACGACTCGCAACGGGACCGAAATGGGAACTCGAAGATTCTTTCGTGTGTCGTTTGGCAGAGCCTATTGAGGTCGTTCCCAAGCAGGTGCCGCTAACAGTCTGGACTCACAACAAGTGAGCACCCGTCTCAGCGCCGCATCACATTTCGGGCGCCGAAAAAAAATTATTCGATGACCGCATGTCGAAAAAAAATCATGGCCCGAAAACGAAAAACCCCGCCACGACAGGCGGGGTAAATTCGTATCTTCGGCAACTTGTTTCTGGCAATCAACCCGCCGGAAACAAGCCCGTTATCAACGCAAGGATCAACCGAGCGCCTTGATGGTCCGGCTCATCCTGGACAGGCTGCGCGCAACGGTGTTGCGATGCATGATGCCCTTCTGCGCGCTACGATGAAGCTCCGGCTGAACAGCCCGGAATGCTGCCTGTGCGGCATCCTTGTCACCGCTGGCAATCGCTTCCTCGACCTTGCGCAAATGCGTGCGAACACGGCTGCGGCGGGCCCGATTTCTGTCGGTGGCCCGGGCGGTTTGGCGAATGCGTTTCTTTGCCTGACGTGAGTGCGCCATGGTCTTCCAATCTCAACAATATTCGAGGATGCGGCGTTATATCCCCGGTAACCCAGCCCGTCAACCAATGAGCCTGCCAAATGGAGCGGCCCGGTGCTCACTTATTCTGGAAATTCGGCTCACGCTTTTCGGCGAAGGCGGACATGCCCTCCGTCTGATCCTCGGTCGCGAACATTCCATAAAACGCCGTGCGCTCAAACAACACCCCCTCGGCCAGGGTAACTTCATAGGCCCGGTTGACCGCAGCCTTGGCCGCAGCCACCGATGGGCGCGACAGATGGGCGATACGGCCCGCTACTTTCAGCGCCTCTTCCATAAGCTCATCGGCCGGAAAAATTCGGCTGACTAAGCCGCTACGCTCAGCTTCCTCGGAATCCATCATCCGGCCGGTCAACACCATTTCCATAGCCTTGGCCTTGCCAACCGCCCGGGTCAGACGCTGGGTCCCGCCCGCACCCGGGATGATGCCCAGATTTATTTCCGGTTGCCCAAATTTTGCCGTATCGGAGGCCAGTATAATGTCGCACATCATCGCAATTTCGCAGCCCCCACCCAGCGCATAGCCGGAAACAGCCGCAATCGTCGGTTTTTTGCACCGCGCAAGGCGGTCCCAGTTGCCGATGAAGTCCCCCATTGAGGCCTCAATATAGTCCTTGCTGAGCATCTCCTTGATATCGGCGCCAGCGGCAAAGGCTTTCTCACCACCCGTAAGAAGAATGGCACCGATTTCATCGTCGGCCTCATAGCCGTCCAACGCTTGATTAAGCTCCGCAATCAATTGGGAGTTCAGGGCGTTCAGCGCTTTCGGACGGTTGAGTGTAATCAATGCAACCCCCCCTTTGCGATCAACGATAATATTCTCGTATGCCATATCCAGGCTCTCCTTGGTCTCGTATTACCCGCGCGGGCCCGACTATTGACCCGAGGGAGAAACGGCATAGCGGACAACCACGCCGCCTTGCACGAGGCGCACAGTCATTGCCAGCACCTCTCCCTCGCGGCCATAGGCCATATCACCCGCCAAATCATTCAGCGACTGCCACCCCAACTGGGGCAGAACCGCCGCATAAAACTGCTTCACACGGTCCACCGCAACTTTTCCGTTGGCGACGCTCTCAACAATTCGCCCGTCGGGCGTATCGAACACGACACCTTGCGCCTTGTCTTCCGTCAGGCCCGGCATCAGCGGCACATCTTCCAAGGCAGACAAAAAGCTCACATCCGCCGAGGCGGCGTCCCTGACGAGCGGCTCGCCCAGTCCGCCAAACAGTGCCAGCGCAACAACGAAGACCGCCAATTGGTTCAACCGAATCCGCATGATAGGAAGCGAATACATCACCGTTGCCTTGCAGCGCAATAAAATGTCGACCGACCGCTCTGCAAGATGCGTGAAACCTGCCCGCCACACGTGCAGTCGGGACAAGGGACCCCTTCACGATCGTAGACCGCGAATCGGTGCTGAAAATAACCGAGTTCGCCGTCAGTCTGAGCGTAATCACGCAGCGACGACCCGCCCGCCTTAATGGCCTCCTCAAGAACGGTACGAACTGCTTCTGCAAGGCGCTCAGCCCGCTTGCCCTGAACAGTGTGGGCACTTCGCCGGGGGCTGATACCAGAGCGGAACAAGGCTTCACAGGCGTATATATTGCCGACACCCGCAACGACTTTCTGGTCGAGCAAGGCCGACTTGATGGGTGTGCGGCGCCCCTTGAGCGCTTCCGCCAGGGCCTTGCCATCAAAGTCAGCCGATAGCGGCTCGGGTCCCATCTTTGCCAGCAGCACGTGACGCCCAAGCTCGGCGGACTTGCACAGATCAATCAGCCCAAATCGACGGGGATCCGTGTAGGTCAGGCTGAGCCCATCGGCGAATTCGATGATCATATGGTCGTGGCGGCCCGGTGGCGGTTTGTTGCCCCGGGAGATGGTCATGCGCCCCGACATACCGAGATGCGCAATCATTGTGTGGTCACTATCCAGCTGCAAAAGCAGATATTTGCCACGCCGACCGTAGTCCACGATATGCCGCCCGCTCAAGTGCTCGGCCAGGCCCAGTGGAAAGGGCCGGCGCAGATCGGGTCGGCGAATTTCAGCGCTCAGGATCTGCCGGTCAGCAAGCTCTGTCGCCAGACCCCGTCGGACGGTTTCAACTTCGGGTAATTCAGGCATGGCAGGTAAGGTAGCGCCTCTGCGAGCGCTAGGCTATCCTCCGCCTTGATGGGCACAAATACTGAAAATAGCGGGGATTCCCCGGACGTCGACTTTGGCTTTCGCAACGTCGATGCGCGCGAAAAGCCAGGCCTTGTGCGTGATCTGTTTGATCGGGTGTCGGATCGTTACGACCTGATGAACGACCTCATGAGCGGCGGCATTCACCGGCTCTGGAAGCGTCAGATGATCCAGTGGCTGAACCCCGCACCCGGCACGACCCTGCTGGATGTCGCTGGTGGTACTGGCGATATATCACGGCGCTTTCTGGACCATATCGGTGGCCCCGAAAATGGCCGCGCGATCATCTGCGACCTCAGTGAAGGCATGGTGGTCGCCGGGCGGGACAAGGCGTGGGATCGCGGCGCCCTGCATGGCATCGACTGGGTCGTCGGCGATGCCGAAAAACTGCCCCTGGCCGATAGCAGCGTGGACGCCTACACAATTGCCTTCGGCATCAGAAACGTCACCCACAAAGAGGAGGCGCTGGCCGAGGCGGCGCGGGTACTCAGGCCTGGTGGGCGATTTATGTGCCTCGAATTTTCTCCGACCCCGGTGCCGGGCCTCGACAAGCTGTATGACCTCTATTCATTCGCCGTTATTCCGGCGCTGGGCGAGGCTGTCGCCAACGATCGCGATGCTTATCGCTATCTGGTCGAAAGCATTCGCAAGTTCCCCGAACCTGCCGAGTTTGGCGACATGCTCAGCGCGGCAGGCCTTGGCGGCGTTCGATGGCGCCGGCTAACCGGTGGTATTGCAGCCCTGCACTCGGGCTGGCGCACCTGATCCGGACCGGCCATGCCACAAGCGATCCGCAATATCGCGCGCCTTGTCCGTATCGCCTGGATTCTGGCACGCCATGACGCCCTGTTTCCGTTGCGCGACGCCGGCATTGCACCGGTTGTAACCACCCTCGCTGGTTTGGCGCGGCGGCGGCGCGGTGATGAGCGCCCCGGCCAGCGTTTGGCCACTGCCCTGCAAGCGCTCGGCCCCAGCTTTATCAAGTTCGGCCAAACCCTTGCCACACGGCCGGACCTGATCGGCGAGTCTGTCGCGCAAGACCTCTCGAACCTGCAGGACAGGTTGCCCCCGTTTCCCGCCCGCGAGGCTCGGGCGATCATTCAGGCGGAACTCGGTTGCCCTGTCAGCGAGGTATTTCCTGAATTTGACGACAAGCCGGTAGCGGCGGCCTCTATTGCGCAGGTGCATTTTGCCCGCACGACGGATGGCAGGCCGGTTGCAGTCAAAGTCCTGCGGCCCGGCATCGAGGCCGCGTTTGAGCGCGACCTCACCCTCTTCTATTGGGTCGCCAACGTGGCCGAGCGAGCACGTCCGAGCCTGCGCCGGCTAAAACCGGTCGAGACTATCCGCACGCTCGCTGACTCGGTGCGCATTGAGATGGATTTGCGGCTCGAAGCGGCCGCTGCATCGGAGCTTGCTGAAAATCTCGCAGATATTGACGGCTTCCGTGTTCCGGCGATCGATTGGCAGCACACCAGCCGCCGCGTGCTCACACTTGAGCGCATGGAAGGCACCCGCATTGACGACCTGGCGGGCCTGGCCCGTGCTGGACATGACCCGGCAATGGTTCTGGCCCACGCGTCCAACGCGTTTTTCCGGCAAGTCTTTTTTGACGGATTTTTTCATGCCGACCTGCACCCCGGCAACTTGATGGTGGATGCCGACGGCAATGTCATTGCGCTAGATTTCGGCATCATGGGCCGGCTCGATAAAGAAACCAGGCGCTACCTGGCCGAAATGTTGCTGGGTTTCCTGACCGGCAATTATGCCCGTGTCGCCGATATTCATTTTGAGGCCGGTTATGTCCCGCGCCGCCAGTCCAAGGCTGCCTTTACCCAGGCCGTGCGTGCGATTGGCGAGCCGGTGCTGGGGCGCCCGCTCCACGAAATCTCTATCGCCCGCTTGCTCGGCCATCTGTTCCAGGTCACCAAGACCTTCGAGATGGAGACCCAGCCGCAGCTCCTGCTGTTGCAAAAATCAATGCTGATGGCTGAAGGCCTATCTCGCAAGCTCCGCCCGGAAGAAAATATGTGGCTCATGTCTCAGCCGCTCATAGAGGAATGGGCCGCGATCAACCTCAACCCGGCGGCCCGACTAGGCGAGATGGCCCGTGAAACCCTGGCCGTGGCCCGTCGGCTGCCTCAGGTTGTCGAGCGCGCAGAAGATATTCTGGACGGATTGGAAGACAACTTGTCGGGCGGCCCGGGCGCCGGCAACAGCCGTCGAGGCAAACCCGGTAAGCGCGGCGCGTTTGGTGGGATTGCGGGTTTTGGCGGCGTTCAACTGCTACTCGGCGTTATTGCTGGGCTGCTGGCCGCCCTGCTGGTGCTTCAACTGGTCTGAGAAGATCGCCTGATCCGGGGTTGCACGGCCTCGCTGGTGCGACTACGTTATCCACATCTTCCAGCCGGTAAATAATGAGTCATACGAAAATGCGTGCAGAAAAGCGGATTCTCCTCGTGGTATCGGGTGGGATCGCGGCATACAAGAGCCTGGAGTTGGTGCGTCGGTTGCGCCAACGCGGCATACGCGTGCGATGTATCCTGACCCGCGGCGGCGCAGAATTTGTGACACCGCTGGCGCTTGGCGCCTTGTCCGAGGAACAGGTTTACGGCGACCTCTTTTCGCTCAACGATGAAAACGAAATGGGCCACATCCGCCTGTCGCCCGAGGCCGACCTTGTGGTCGTCGCTCCGGCAACGGCAGATATTATGGCAAAGATGGCTTCGGGCATTGCCGATGACCTCGCGACGACGGCGCTGCTGGCGACAGACAAGCCGGTTCTGGTGGCGCCCGCCATGAACACCCGCATGTGGGAACACCCGGCGACCCGCCGCAACATGGCCCGGCTTGAGGCTGAC
>JABJCZ010000331.1 GCA_018668475.1 Alphaproteobacteria bacterium
ATTGAAAGGCTCCAACGCCACCGTGCGCAAGATGACCGCCGCCAGCACCGCATAAATTACGGTCCGGATTGTTTCCCACCAGCCGCCGGACTTTTTCTTCTTTCGCTTTTTTTGTCCGTCGTTCTGGTCGGCGTCGTCGGCTGGTTTCACTTTGGCCATAGATTTATGGGTCCCGTTCCGGTCTCAGGTTCAAATGAGGATCAGGTGGTTCAGTCCGAGCCCGTTGGCACGGCAGTGATGATCACAATGGCCTGAGCCATTGGAGGTTCATCGGTCAGCGATACATCAATAACCGCCTTCATACCCGGCGGCGTCAGTTCCGCCAAGCGTTCAGCGGCGCCGCCAGACAATTTCATGGTGGGTTTGCCCGACGGCAGATTAGTTACTTCAAGGTCGCGCCAGTATACGCCACGCCGAAATCCGGTTCCAAGCGCTTTGGAACAGGCCTCCTTGGCAGCAAATCGTTTGGCATAACTCTCGATGCGCGTCGTACGCCGCTCCGAGCGCTTTTGTTCTCCTGCCGTATACAGCCGCTGGATGAAGCGGTCGCCAAACCGATCCAGGGTCCGGGCAATACGACGAATATCAATAAGATCGCTGCCGAGCCCGATAATCATGGATGTGTGCCGCCGTGCGCCACGCAATTGACCCAGGATTTGATCAAGACCCGTGCCCGCGACCGGGTCAGGCGCCGCGCTCGCCGAGCGCATCGGCGCGAGCGTTGTCCATCAACGACCGCATACGCCTGAGCGCACTGTCGAGGCCCGTAAAGATCGCCTCGCCGATGAGGAAATGACCGATGTTCAGCTCGACCACACCGCGGATCGCCGCAATCGGGCCAACGGTATCAAACGAAAGCCCGTGGCCGGCCCGCACCTCAAGGCCGAGCCCCTCGGCAAATCGGGTAGCGTCTTCCACCCGCTTCAATTCTTGCTAGCGCACAGCACCTTCCGGCGCATCGCAATAGGTACCCGTGTGCAGCTCAATCGCTGGCGCACCTGTCGCTTTCGTCGCTTCAATTTGCGCCGGGTCGGGGTCGATAAAGAGGCTTACAAAACTGCCCGCATCATTGAGCGCGCCCACAAATCGGCCGATATGATCAACCTGGCCAGCGACATCAAGTCCACCTTCGGTGGTCACCTCCTGGCGCTTCTCTGGCACGAGGCACACGCCGGGCGGACAATGGCGAAGCGCAATCTCCAGCATTTCTTCCGTGGCCGCCATTTCAAGATTCAGCGGTAACGATATTTCCGCAATCAACCGGGTCAGGTCTTCGTCGGAGATATGCCGGCGATCTTCACGCAGGTGACAAACGATGCCATCGGCGCCGGCTTCCGCCGCCACCATTGCCGCACGCACCGGATCAGGGTGATCCCCACCCCGTGCGTTGCGGATAGTTGCAACGTGATCAATATTGACGCCGAGCCTGAGCTTGTCTGTCATGTTCGCGCTCGTCCATCCGCTGTCATGGCCGCATTAGTCGCGTCGATCGCCGGGTCTTCTTCCTTCTCGGGCGCGGGCGCTCGATCCGGCTCGGGGATCATCATGCTGCTGTCATCAATAGCATGTGCCGTCTCGGAAACGTCTTCATTGCTGTTAGCGAACACGCGCTCGCGAGCGCGGCGCTCCGCAGCCAATACCTGCTGGCGCTTGAGCCGCGCTGCTCGCCGGTGATGCTGGTAGTTGGAGATCAACCGACGAAGAGGAATAAAGAAGATGACCCAGACAACGAGGGCCGCCGGCACGCCACCGGCCAGCATGGGAATCAAAATTGTGGTCGGCTCTTCGAAGATAACACTAAAGGTCAGCTCCGCCGGCAGCTCCTGCCCCGGCTCGTATCCGAGAATTTTGCTGCCCAACCAGTACACCCCGGCCCAGATAAATGGGAAAGTCCACGGGTTGCCAATGGCCGTGCCAATTGCCGAAGCAATAATATTGCCACGAATGCCCCACGCGAGCAGTGCGCCGAAGATGAAGTGAAACCCGAGAAACGGCGTAAACGACACAGCCGCACCGCACGCAAAACCGGCGGCGATTGAATAGGGCGTGCCAGGCAGCCTCTTGATGCGAACAACATAGTAGCGCCCCATCCGGCGCCAGCCCATGCGCGGCCACAGGAACTCGCGAGCAGTTCGCGAGAAACCTTTTTTCTTACGACGCCGAAACAGGCTCATCGTTGCCACCTGACCAGTAGCAATTCACAAAATTTCACCACCGCCTCCAACCTGGTCCTCCCAGACGACAGGAAACGTTGCAAAAGAAACCACAGGCCCATCTGTGTCGATGGGTCATTTTTTTCAATCATTTACTTGTTGGCGGCGAATGGCAAGAAGGTTTGGGCGAACGAAGTGTCACTGGCGCCCGCGGCGCACTTCGCTCACACAGTTTACGGCCCGCAAGGCACCGATGATGTCGGTAAGGTGGCGAACATCCTGAACCTCCACATCGACCAGCAATTCAAAGAAATCTGCCTCGCGCGTGGCAATCTTGAGATTGCTGATATTGCCCTGATTTCGAGCGATAGCGGCCGTCACATCGCTGAGTGAGCCGGTCTCGTAGACCACCACCATCTCGATTCGCCCGACATGGGCCTGGCCAACGCCGCCTGCGGTATCCCACGATAGGTCAAGCCAGCGCTCCGGCGTGTCGCCAAAATCGGCCAGCGCCTCACAGTCAATCGTATGCACCGTGATCCCCTTGCCGGTCGTCACGATCCCTACAATACGGTCCCCTGGCAGCGGGCTGCAGCAATCTGCCATGTGCAGGGCCAAACCCGGGGTCAAGCCACGGATAGGCACCCCCTGGTCACCAGCCCGAACTTCACCCGAGCGCTTACGAACCAAAGACAGGGCGCGGTTTGCCATGGACTCCAGGCGGCGGGCAGGAAACAGCACCTGACCCAGATGATGACCGGTCATTTCACCCTTCCCGAGATTGGCATAGACATCATCAACCGCATGTTCTTTCAGTTTCGGTAGCGCGGATTCAACCAAAGCCTGGGAAAATTCTTCATCGTGTTCCCGAAACGTTTTCTCGGCGATAGCGCGGCCGAGAGAAATAAATTCGTCCCGCTCCTTGAGACGAATAAATCGCCGAATGCTTGCGCGCGCTTTGCCAGTTGCCACAAAGCCTTCCCAGGTCGGCGACGGCGCTGGCACCCGGGACCGAATGATTTCCACCTGGTCACCATTCTGCAACTGGGTGCGCAGTGGAACCATGCGCCCGTTGATCTTGGCGCCAACGCAACTGTCCCCAACCTCGGAGTGGACCGCATAAGCAAAATCCACAGGCGTGGCGCCACCTGGCAGATTGATCAGGTCGCCTTTTGGCGAAAAACAGAACACTTGATCCCTGAACATCTCCAGTTTCGTGTGCTCAAGGAATTCCTCCGGCCCTGACGCCTTGTCGAGGATATCCAGTAGCTCGCGCATCCACCGATACTGGGGCCCGTCGCTCGCGCCGGCAGCCTGTTTGAACGCCCAGTGCGCGGCGACGCCGTATTCAGCTTCTTCATGCATTTCGCGGGTGCGTATCTGAATCTCAATTCGCTGACGCTCCGGCCCGATGACCGCCGTGTGCAGCGAGCGATACCCGTTCGGCTTTGGCGTGCTGATGTAATCCTTGAAACGGCCCGGCACCATGGGGTGCGCTGCGTGAACAATGCCGAGCGCCCGGTAGCAATCATCTACGGTGTCCACGACAATGCGAAAGGCCACGATGTCCGACAGTTGCTCAAACGCGATGTTCTTGCGTTGCATCTTGCGCCAGATGGAATAGAGCCGCTTTTCACGCCCGCTGATATCGGCCCGCAAGCGACCTTCCGTCATGGTATTGCGGAGTGCCTCGATCACCAGCGGCACAAGGTCACCGCCCTTCTCCCGCAAATAATCCAGACGCTTTAGAACCGACGCGCGCGCATCGGGATTGAGCTGGGCAAACGCCAGATCTTCAAGCTCATCCTTGACGCTGTGCAGGCCGATGCGCTCAGCCAGGGGCGCATAAATATCCATCGTTTCCGAGGCGATGCGCCGGCGCTTCTCTTCCTTTGGAATGAAGCTGAGGGTCCGCATGTTGTGCAGCCGGTCCGCCAGCTTGACCAGCAGCACCCGAATATCCTCGGACATCGCCAACAGAAACTTGCGGAAATTCTCGGCCTGGCGCGCCTGATCAGACTGCAGTTCAATTTGCGACAGTTTGGTTACGCCATCGACCAGACGCGCAATATCAGGCCCGAAGAGCTGTTCGATCTCCTCAAGAGTCGCCAGCGTGTCTTCAACGGTGTCGTGAAGCAGGCCGGTGATGATAGACGCAGAATCCAGCTTGAGGCCGGTCAGAATACCGGCCACCTCAAGAGGATGGGAAAAATAGGGATCGCCGCTTGCTCGCGTCTGCAAACCATGGGCTTTCATGGAAAAGACGTAGGCGCGGTTCAGCAGTGCTTCGTCGGCCGCCGGCTCATAGGCCTTTACACGCTCAACAAGTTCATACTGGCGGATCACGACCGCTCCCGCTTATCAGACCATCAGCTCGGCCCCACACCAGATGGGGGCCGCTGGATACTGCGAGTATACCGCCTCGAACGGCGGCTCAGTATGAAAAAACCGGGATCAGCCCTGTGGTTCTTCTTCAACGACGTCCGGCGCGGCAACGCCAGCATCATCAGCCTCGACCACGTCACCACCAACGACACCAGCCGCAGCGGCTTCGGCTTCGGCTTCCGTCGCTGCCTCGGCATTCTGAGCTGTCGTCACGCCAGCCCAGGCCTCCTCGGCGGCGATCATCGTCGGGTTTTCTGCTTCTTCTTCCGGCTCGTCATCTTCCATTTCGAAATGACGACCATGGCCAAGCTCGTGGCGCAGCTGATCAAGGTCGATCGTCTCTTCGGCGATCTCCCGCAACGCGATGACGGGATCCTTGTCGTTGTCACGTTCAACGGTCAACGGTGAGCCGGCATGAATATCGCGCGCCCGCTGGGCGGCAACCAACACCAGTTCAAACCGGTTTTTGACCTTATCGACGCAATCTTCAACGGTAACACGGGCCATGGGTCAGGAACCCTCCGGACAAAAGATACAAAAGGAGATCGGAATGCGCGCGCAACCTATACTCTCACCCCGCAGTAAGCAAGGGATTTGGCGCCTTTAGCCCGCCCCTTCTTGACTGGTCAGCAGCTCAACATCCGCGACCGACCCCAGATCCGCAATCAGCGTATCAATGCTCTCACCCGTCACAGGGTGTTTCCAGGCTGGGGCCACGTCGCGCAACGGCAACAAAACGAAGGCGCGCCCGACCATCCGGGGGTGCGGCAGCGACAGTGCGATGCCGTTGGGCCCGGCAGCCGTGTCCAGCACCTGGCCGTTGTAGTCCAGCAAATCCAGGTCAACCGTGCGCGGC
>JABJCZ010000332.1 GCA_018668475.1 Alphaproteobacteria bacterium
CGGCGCGCGCTTCACGATCCAGGATCAGGGGTTGGTCACTGGTTGTACGGCCGCCGTCGCCAACCCAGTCTGCCCGGTATTCGGATTTGGGCGCGACGGGTTCGTTGGCGTAGTCAGCCGCAGCACGGAGCAGGGTGTTGGCAACACTGCCCCCCGCAGCGGCTACTTTTTCGGTTTCTCCGAGCTCCCCGCGGGCCTCCTTGGCGAGTTTGCTTGGAAGCTGATCCAGCAGGGTGCGCAGCAGTTTCAGGTCGCCGGCTGATTTCTCGGCATCTGAATTGTTCGCTTCGCTGTTGACCGGTGGGACCGACACGCCCGTCTCAAACCCGATTGCGCCGGCAAGGGCGTGGACCTCCGCGCGGGCCGCCGCCATGTTATCGCGTGCCTGAGCATTTTCATGATGGAGCGATTCCAGCGCGAGCGCGAGGCGACGTCCATTAGACATCTGGGCCAGAGACTGGTGAGCCAGCGCGCCGATCAACAGAACGCCACCGCCAATAAATAGCGATAGCCCCTGCCCGACACCGGCGCCGGATTGTGGCAAGGCGAACGCCACAATGACGCCAAGGGCGATATAGGTAACGGCTGCAAGGATGTGAAAAATGACTGGCATAAACCGCGAATCTTGTTGTCCGGCCACGGGAAGACCCGTTTGCGGGCATAGATTGAGCGATATAGGGTTGATTTATGGTTAACCGCGCAAGTTTATTGCTCTTTTTCCGAAGAATGTTGCGGCCAGCAATGCTGGTTGCGGTGGTGCTTTGCGGGATGCCTGTTTCGGGCGCCGGCGCTCGGGCGTTGCCGCTGGACCAGATAAAATTGCCCGACGGGTTCCGGATCGACGTTTATGCTGAGGGATTGAGCGGTGCCCGTTCAATGGCGCGCGGCCCGAAAGGCACGATCTTTGTGGGGAGCCGCAACAATGGGCAGGTCCGGGCTGTTATCGACCACGACGGCGATCAGCGCGCCGATGAGGTAGTGGTCATCGCGCAAGGCCTCGCCATGCCCAACGGGGTCGCCATGCGAGGCGGTGCTCTGTATGTCGCTGAAGTTGGCCGCGTGTTGCGATTCGATGACATCGAAGATCATTTGTATGCGCCGCCGGTAGCGGCGGTTGTCCGGAATGACTTGCCGCGCGAGGCGCATCATGGCTGGCGCTATATTGGTTTTGGCCCGGATGACCGGCTTTACATTTCGGTCGGTGCACCCTGCAACATCTGCGATGAGCCGCTACCGTTTGCGAGCATCATCAGCATGCGGGCCGACGGCACTGATCCGCAAGTTTATGCGCGTGGCATTCGCAATTCAGTTGGTTTCGCTTGGCACCCGGACAATGGGGATCTCTGGTTTACAGATAATGGCCGGGATCATCTGGGCGACCATGCGCCACCCGATGAGTTGAACCACGCATCGGGTCCGGGCCAGCATTTTGGCTACCCTTACTGCCATGGCGGCAATATTGCTGACCCGGAATTTGGCGACCGCGCAGATTGCGATGAGTTCCGCCCGCCTGCAGCTCGCCTTGGCGCGCATGTGGCATCATTGGGGATGCAGTTTTATGCGGGCGACATGTTTCCGCCGCGCTACCGGGGGAATATTTTCATTGCCGAACACGGGTCTTGGAACCGCAGCGAAAAAGCGGGCTATCGAATTTCGTTGGTGCGCCTTGATGGCAATCGCGCCGTACAATACGAGACCTTTGCTGAAGGCTGGCTCCAGGACGACGATGCCTGGGGCAGGCCGGTCGATCTACTCGTTCTGCCTGACGGTTCACTCCTTGTGTCGGACGATGCCGCCGGTGCGATCTACCGGATTTCTTACCGGGAATAGCGAGATGACGTGGTGGTTGGCGCGCTTCAGGGCGATGCGTTATTATTCACCGTCCTGTAGCAAGTGGGGGGCCGTTGGAGCGGTCATAAGGCGTTGAAAGCAGGCGGTTATATTGCATTGATTCTCGGCATCGGCGCCGTGATAGGCCTTGTTGTCTATCAGGGGGTTGGGTCCGTTGGTGCCGCAATAGCAGCGCTTGGCTGGGGTTTTGCGCTGGTTGTTCTGGTGCGAATTGTTCCGGTCATGCTGGACGCTGCTGCCTGGCGCCTTTTATTCGACCCTGATCATCGCCCCCGGATGCGCGACGTGCAGTGGGCGCGGTGGATCGGCGAGGGCGTCAACACCTTGATGCCGGCGCTGCAGGTCGGGAGTGCCCTGGTGCGGACCCGGCTCATGGTCTTGCGCGGCACGCCGGGCCGGGTGGCCGGGGCCAGCGTTGTGGTGGATCTAACGCTCAGTACTCTGACCCAATTATTGTTCACCCTCGTCGGTATTGGTTTTCTGCTGTCGCATTATGGCGAGAGCAATATTGCCAAAGGGGCTGGCGCGGGGGTTGGCCTCGGGCTGGTGCTGGTCAGTCTGTTCTGTGCGGTTCAGCATCGTGGTTTCTTTCGCCGCCTTGTGAGTGTTGTGGGTCGGGTCGCCAAGGGGCGCGACTGGGTCAACGCTGTCGGCGGTGCTGAGGCGCTTGATCAGGCGATTCGCGATATCTACCGACGTAAGTGGATATTGACCGCCAATGCGTCGGGCCAGATGCTGGCTTGGGTTATCGGCGCTTTCGAGGTCTGGCTGGCTTTGCACTTCATGGGGTACGAGATCAGCGTCGCTGATGCCATGCTGCTCGAAAGTCTGGTTCTGGCGGTGCGCGCGGCCGCATTTTTTGTGCCGGGCGCGCTGGGCGTGCAGGAAGGGGCATTGGTTCTGCTGGGCGGTGTAATCGGCCTGAGCCCAGACGTGGCTCTCGCGCTGTCCCTCATCAAAAGATTTCGCGAGTTGGTCATTGGTGTGCCGGCGTTGTTCCTGTGGCAAGTCACGGAAGGGCGGCAGCTAGTGCGGCATCATCGCGAGCGCCGCGCTGAAGGGCAAATGGCTGGCCGGCCTGCCGTGGTGGAAGCAACCGTTTCAGCCGGCGGCGCGAACCCGGCCGAGCGGCGTCACCGCCGGCCTGACGGCACCGGCGAACGACCCTAACTTGAAGGTCGTTAGCCGGCGAGATCCTGCCCGGCAAGAGCCCGGCGTATTAAAGCAATCGTTTCGTCGATACCGTAAAGCGCCACGAATGAGCCCATTCGGGGGCCTTGTGTTTGGCCGAACAAAATTTCGTACAGCGCACGAAACCATCCCTTCAGGGAGTCGTAGTCATGCCGCTTGCCGACCTCATAAACCTCAGTCTGGATGGCTTCTGCATCAGCGTCAGCGGGTAAGGCCTCAAGGGCTGAAACGAAGTCCTCAAGAGCGGCCCGGTCAAGGTCTTCGACGGCGCGGTAGGATTTGGCCGGCTTTACGAAATCTCGATAATAATTAATGGCACACCCAACCAGCGCATCGAAGGCTGGCGCAGTTTGCGGTGTGGCGTCAGGCACATAGCGACTGATAAAGCCCCAAAGTACTGCCGGATCATCTGTATTGCAGGCGTTCGCGAGGTTCAGCAGCACGCCATAGGTGATGCTGCTCTCTGGCGCAGGTGGGGACCCGTCATGAATATGCCAAACCGGGCTTTCCAGGCGGTCTGCCGGTTCCTTCTCGGCAAACTTTGCCAAATGCTGGGCATAGTCATCA
>JABJCZ010000333.1 GCA_018668475.1 Alphaproteobacteria bacterium
AACTTGAGGTATGCGCAGCTGCCGTGTGTTTCTCTGCTCGTCATCAATAAAGGCACTCACAAATGCATGCTCTGGTATTGCAGCACCTGCCCATAGAGCACCCCGGAATTTTCCGGGATTTCATGCGCGCCGACGGATCGACCTGGGACACCGTGGAGCTCGATCTTGGCGAGATGATTCCGGACTTTGACGGTTATGACGCGATGATCGTCATGGGTGGACCAATGGATGTGTTCGAGGAAGAAGATTTCCCGTGGCTGATCACGGAAAAGAATGCGATCCAGCAATGGGTGGCGCACGAGGGCAAGCCGTATCTGGGCATCTGCCTCGGGCATCAGCTATTGGGCGAGGCTCTAGGCGGCACGGTGCAGACCATGCAAGTGCCTGAGGTCGGCTTGTATGATGTCTCGTTCACCGACGAGGGCCTGGCCGACCCGCTGATGCAGGGCCTGAACGACAAAGTGCGCTGCTTGCAGTGGCACAGCTGTGAAATAACGTCGCTGCCGCCGGGTAGCGCCGTGCTCGCGCGCTCCCCCGGTTGCGCATATCAGTCGATCCGTGTTGGGCGTCACGCCTATGGCCTGCAGTACCATGTGGAATTGACCCGCGACACTGTGCCGGAATGGGCCGACGTACCGGCCTACGCGGAGTCACTTGAACAGATACTCGGTAGCGGCGGGGCGGCACAGCTGCGGCGTGATGCCGATGCGGCCATCGGTAATTTCAATCGCGATGCGCGCGTTTTGTACGACAACTTTTCCGGCATTGTTGCGGCGGCGACATCTGACGGCTGACGGGCAAGGCCCTGACAATTATCGCGGTCAGGCCGGACCGATCCATTTATCGAGAAACGCCGCAAGCCATTGGCGCATGGCCGGGATGCAAACGGGCGCCAGCCGCCGTTGCTCGTCGGCCGCCTGGGCACCCCGCATGGACAGCTGTGGCGCCCCTGCCTCCGACGTCACCCAGGTCTCGATAGTTTCGGCTGTCATTTCGGGGTGAAATTGGATTCCGAGCACCTGCTTACCCATCTGAAATGCTTGATTGGGATAGTCACCGCCCGTCGCCATATGGACGGCACCAGGCGGCAGCTCGAACCCTTCGCGATGCCACTGGTAATACAGGCCATCCGTGGGAAAAAGATCGCGCCCCGCTGGTAACGACCGCACCTGATGAAAGCCTATTTCCCGCACGCCCTCTGGGTGTGGGCCGACGGCAGCACCGTAACTCGCGGCGATCATCTGGGCGCCAAGGCAAATGCCAAACAGCGGCGCATCCGCGCGTGTCTGTTCGCCAACCCACGAAATTTCGTCGCGCAAGTAACCACTGCCGCCTTCTGTCGAGATCAATTGCGGCCCCCCGAAAACGACGGTTCCCGCGAATCCCTCAGGCTGGCCGTTAACAAGTGCCGGCAATGCATCGCCCAACATGGGGCAACAGTGCACGGTCTCATATCCGAGTGCGTGCAAGCCATCGGCGACGTTGCCTGGACTAGGTGCCTCTGAATGAACAACAAACAGGACCTTGCGCGCGCTCATACTCTTCCCTGCAAATATCGTGTGACCGGGCTGGCCACCCCTCGCCGTGCACAGCGATACCAGCGGCATTACCGTCCGGCAAGGCCCGGCAAGGTCCGGCCTCACACACCACAAAAAAAATTGAGGGTTTTGGCTGCGTGTAAATGGGTGCTAGGGTTTCTCTCATAATGTACGCGCCCTGTTAATGAGGTTGGGAGGCCTCGGGCGCTCATCCGGGGGAGCGGTCATGCATCATCTGTATCTGGTTGTACTTGGTCTATTCGCGCTTTTATTGATCGCGAGCCTGTTATTGCCGGTCGCCAACCGGATGAATTTTCCCTTTACCGTCTTGCTTGCCGCCGCAGGCGTGCTGCTCGGCGTGGTCGTGTTGCTGGTGGGCGATCCCAGCGGTGCCGGCATTGCCGGCGACTTTCTGATCGCCATCCAAGACCTTGGCATTACGTCTGAAGCCGTGTTCTTCCTGTTCCTGCCGGCGTTGATCTTTGAATCCGCCATGAGCATCAATGTTCGCCACCTGATGAAAGATATCGGCCCCATATTGATGCTCGCCATAGTGGGGCTATTGATTTCCACCTTCGCCATCGGGTTTGCGATTGATGCAATCACCGAGGTTGGCTTTGTTGCTTGCCTGCTGCTTGGTGCGATTGTCTCCGCGACCGACCCGGTTGCCGTGGTCGCGATCTTCAAGGATCTCGGCGCGCCAAAACGGCTGACGATCCTCGTTGAGGGCGAAAGCCTGTTCAACGACGCCACGGCCATTGTGCTATTCACGATTCTCGCCGGGGTCATGATCGCTGGCGGAGAGGCAACCGCTGGCGCCGCCGCAGTAGACTTTATCCGGGTCTTCTTTGGCGGTATCGCCGTGGGGCTGATCGCAGCCCGGGCGGTCGCTTGGCTTATTGGCCATTTACGCAACATGCCATTGGTCGAGATTACGTTGACCGTCGTGCTTGCCTATCTCTCGTTCCTGATCGCCGAGCATTATCTGCATGTATCCGGCGTGATGGCGGTCGTTACCGCAGGCCTCGTCATGGGTTCCTACGGACGAACCAAGGTTTCACCGGCGACCTGGCACGCACTGCATCAAACCTGGGAGCAGCTCGGGTTCTGGGCCAACTCACTTATTTTCTTCCTGGTCGGTATTTTGGTGCCGGAGGTTCTCAAGGACTTCACGGGTGAGCAGGCGATCTGGCTGATTGTGCTGATTGCGGTTGCCTTTACTGCCCGCGCCATCGTGCTCTATCTGCTGCTGCCGACCATGATCAAATACGGCCTCGGCAAACCGGTCAGCAAAGCCTACACAACCATTATGTTCTGGGGCGGGCTGCGCGGCGCAGTATCCCTGGCACTGGCCCTGGTGGTTATGGAAACCGCCGGCGTCGATGAGGAGATCAAGCGGTTTACGGTCGTTCTGGTCACATGCTTCGTGCTGTTCACCCTGTTCGTCAACGCCACGACCATCCGGTTTCTGATGGCCATGTGCGGGCTCGACAAACTGTCCGCCGCTGACGTTGCCATTCGCAACCGGGTGATGGCGCTATCCCTCGCCGGCGTCCGTGAAGAGCTGCACAACGTCGCCACCAAAGAGCAGATTGAACCGAGAATTGCCGCGGAATTTGTCAGCGATTACGACAAGCGGCTAGAAGCCGTCGAAAAAACGTCGCTGGCCGCCGACTCGCTCAGCGAGGAGGACCGACTGAAAATCGGCCTGGGCACATTGATCAACCGTGAACGGCAGATCCATCTCAAACGGTTTTCTGACGGCTTTACGTCGGATCGCATCACCCGCGCCCTGCTCGGTAACACCGATACACTTGAAGACGGGTTAAAGGGTGGCGGGATTGACGGGTACAGCGATGCAGTGCGCGAAAAGCTCGGGTTCGATATGCCCTTCCGCTGCGCGATGATCCTGCAGCGAAAATTCAACTACTCGCGCATGCTGGCAGAGAAACTGGCCGAACGGTTTGACATTCTGTTGGCGACGCAAAGCACATTGCGCGACATCGTTATCTACGCCACCGACAAATTGCCCTCCGTCCTTGGTCCGACAGCGGCCGAGCGGCTGACCGCCGAAATGGTCAATCGCTGCCACTTGACCGATCAGGCCATTGAAGCCTTGAGACTGCAGTACCCGGACTACTACGATACCGTGCAGCGGGCCTATCTGGGCCGAGCGGCCGTACGACTCGAGGATCAGGATTTCCGCGGCATGTTGGCGGAGCAAATGATCAGCCAGGACGTTTACAACAACCTCACCGCTGATCTCGATTCGCGGCTGCGCAAACTCGAAAGCCTGCCGCAACTTGATCTCGGCCTGCAGCCCGAAAAACTGGTCGCAAAAGTGCCATTCTTTGCGGACCTGGCCCCTGCGCAAATCACCCAGATCGCTGCGATGCTCAAATCGCGCCTCGTATTGCCGGGTGAAACGGTCTGCCGCAAGGGCGACCCGGGAGACGCGATGTATTTTGTATCCACCGGTGCTGTTGAGGTTAATATCGGCGATACGCCGATCCGTCTGGGTAGTGGTGACTTCTTTGGCGAGATCGCAATGGTGCGCGAAATGCCCCGGGTCGCAGACGTTACAGCCCTCACCTATTGCCAGATTCTGGTGCTGTTTGCCCGTGATTTCCAACCGCTAATGGCCTCCAGCCCCGACCTTGAAGCAACAATTCGTCGGATCGCGGATGAACGTTTGGGGAAAAATAATTAGCCAAAAATGATTTGGTGGAGATTCCTTTACCTGTTCTTAAAGGTCAGCGCGCGAACATCGTTGAGCGTTAAGGTTAATGACCCAGAACAGGAGAAGGCACCAATGCTGTCGAACCGCTCAATCGACACTCTTATCGACCTAGTAGACAACAAGCTGACCGACATCGTCCCATTTGATCGCGACGACGTTCGGGAAATAAAGAGCTTGAAAGCCTGCGTCGATGAGCTGAAAGCCCTGCAAAGCGGTGGCACAATGCTTCTGCCCAAGCGCCGGGGTCGGCCACCAAAGGATGCCGCTGTCGCCGCCTGACGTTATTCGCGACCACATTGACCGGCCACTGGAGACCCGCTCGTCGCCGGGCCAGTCGGACTGACAACTGTGGTTAATCGTCTGTCTCGTGTTCGACAGTTCGACGAACCCCGCTATGATCCACCGGCAAACGGTTTTACCTGAAGCCTGGGTCGTCATGGTCGCCAACGCAGCGTTCTTTTATCACCCCGACGGATACCGAACCGACGGCTCGCGTCTGATGGGCCGCCAGGCTGCGGGTGAAGCGTATCTTTCCGCCTATCTCCGCCACGGCGGCTTTGATACGGCCTATTGTTTCGCTGCCTCCCGCGATCATTTTCAGGACTTTTGCCGCCGCGCCCGCGCCCAGGGCGCCCCTGCCGATCTGCGCATGGGATGGGTCCCCCACGAAGACTCGCGCGGCTTGTCTGAGCCAGGCTGCCTGTTCGTACCTGGACCAGGCCTAGAAACACAGGCCTGGCAGCGCAGGTCACTGGACGCTGCACAGTATTCACTCTGCGGCGTCACCCATACGACAGCATCCCCCGGTGTCATGGATAGCATTGGCAATCTGCTTGTCGCGCCATATGAGGCGTGGGATGCCGTTATTTTGACGTCCCGCGCCGTGCAAGGCACGGTTCACCAGGTGCTGGAAAACTGGGGGGAATACCTGCGCGAGCGACTAGGCGCCGCCCCGGTGCTCAAGCCACAATTGCCCGTTATTCCGCTTGGCGTGGATTGCGACCGATTTGCCAAAGGCGACCAGCAGGAGGGCGAGCATCGTTCAGCCTGGCGCAAGCAGCTCGGAGCCGGTGAGGACGATATTGTGGCGCTGTTTGTTGGGCGCCTGAGCTACCACGCCAAAGCGCATCCTCTCGCCATGTTGATGGCGCTGGAACGAGCAGCACAAAAGACGGGAAAAACCATCCATCTGGTGCAGGCCGGCTGGTTCGCCAATGACCAGATCAAGACCGATTTTATTGCAGCCGCCAAACTGGCCGCGCCATCTGTTATCAATCATTACCTCGACGCCCGAACACAGAAGGTTCGGGACACCATCTGGTATGCGGCTGATCTCTTCACCTCTCTTTCCGACAATATTCAGGAGAGCTTCGGCCTGACGCCGCTCGAAGCTATGGCAGCCGGCCTGCCCGTTGTGGTCAGTGATTGGGACGGCTACCGCGACATGGTCGAAGACGACGTAACCGGCATTCTTGTGCCGACCACCATGCTACCCCCAGGCACGCACGCCGGGCACACGATCGCCACGCGACATGCCCTTGGGGTCGATAACTATGATCGCTATATCGGGAATGCGAGCCTGTGCACGGCGGTCGATATTGATGCCTGCGCCATAGCCTATGAACGCCTCATCATTGATCCGGATTTGCGCCAGCGCCTGGCCGACGCCGGGCGCAACAGGGCCCGACGGAACTTTGACTGGCGCGTCGTACTGCAGTCATACAAATCACTCTGGGCGGAGCTGGGGGCATTGCGAGCCAGTGCATCTGAGATTCCACCCCGCAAGATGCCACCCCTGCGCGATGATCCGTTTGCGCTGTTCTCCGGGTACCCCAGCACCACGCTGACCCGCGACACACGCGTCGCGCCTGCGGCGAATGCCGCGACCTGGCTAAAAGCGGTGCGGCAGGAAAATATGGTCGCGTTTGCGCCATACCTATTTCTGGCTGAAGCGGAGATCGATGCAATGCTGGAACATGCAGCACAGGCCGGTGCCGGCAATGTCGGCGCCCTGATCGATTTACACGCCGGCCCACAGCAAGGCGCGGCGCATCGCACAATTGCCTGGCTGCTCAAACTGGGTGTACTGGAACTGGTTTAGTCGATATTCGGGAGCTGCGCGTCAGGCCGAGGCACCGGCGCCTGATCCGCGGGAAAAGTAACTCTTTCTGCGGGTAGCAAAACAGTCACGGTCGTACCTTCGCCGTAGGTGCTTTCCAACTCAAGCGTGCCTCCATGAAGCTCCGTCAACGAACTGGCCAACGGCAAGCCCAGGCCGGTTCCGTCAAATTTTCTACTTAGCGCACTATCAACCTGGCCAAAGGCAGAAAGCGCCTTGGGAATATCATCCGGCGCAATGCCAATTCCCGTATCGATTACACGGATCGCCAAGCTGCCACCCTCAACCGCCTCGGCCGCAATGGAAACGCTGCCACCCTGCTGGGTAAATTTCACGGCGTTGGATACAAGGTTGATGAGAATCTGCTTGAGCTTCAACTCGTCCACCCGAATGAACGGCGTGTTCTTCGGCACGTGCAGCGTAAGTGTGACACCAGCCTCTTCCGCCCGGGGCCGAAGCAGGCGTAAACACGGCTCCACAATCTGTTCGAGCGATACTGAACGCTCCATCAGCGTGAGCTTGCCGACCTCAGCCTTGGAAAAATCGAGGATGTCATTGATGACGCCAAGCAGGTGCGCGCCGCTATCATGAATGTCGATCGCGTATTCTTCGTACTGAGAGGCTCCTAGCGGGCCAAACATCTCATTCTTCAATATTTCCGAGAATCCGATGATGGCATTCAACGGCGTCCGCAGCTCGTGGCTCATGTTGGCGAGAAACTCTGTCTTAGTGCGGCTTGCGAATTCGGCCTGCTCGCGGGCAGCACTTGAAACCCCCTCAGCAGCGCGGAGCTTTTCTTCCCGGTTCTTGATGCGAGAAATATCGTGCCAGATCTCAATGGTCCCATTGCCATCGGTCAGCCCGCACGATATCTGAACCCACCGCTCATCAGCCAGCTGGGTTTCTATTTCTAACGATTCGCGACCATGATGGTCCACAAGGGTTTCAAGTAGCGCCGCCACGTCTTGATGGTCACCAGCAAATAGCCCAATGGCAGCGGCGCGATGCAATATCGCGGCATATTTTTCGCCAGGCGCTAACATGCCGCTGGCAGGCGCCAAAAACTCTTCGTACCGGCTGTTGCAGAGAGTCAGGTTATCTGCCGCATCAAAAATCGCGAAGCCCTGAGGCATCGTTTCGACAGCGTGAATCAGCCGTTTCTGCGCCTCGGCAACACGGGCCTCAGCCTCATTTTGCAGACTGACATCGGTTGCCGTTCCTCGGTAACCCAAAAACAGGCCGCTACGATCATGGAAGACCGGCGTCCCGCTAAGTTCGATTATTCTTCGATTGCCATCGGGGTCCCGCAATTCATACGTGACGCCCTGAAAAGGTACGCGGGAATTCGGCTCGGGGTTATGTTGGCGATTTGCCTCCGAAAATCCGTCAAAACTCCCACAATCAAAAAGGCTGCGGCCCAGCAGCGTCCGATCATGGATGCCGGTAAGTTCTAGAATACGAGCGGATACGTAGCTGAACCGCCAGTCGGCATCGACCTCCCACACCCAGTCAGACGTGAGCCGCGCGATGTCGTTGAACCGGTCATTGGCCTTGGCCATGGCCTCGCGCGCATTGAACTCAGCCGAAACGTCGTGAAACTCACACGCTACTAAATCTCCCGTCTCGCCAGACAACGACCAGCAGCGCAAACGGATGCAGCGATTTCCAGCGCCAGTAGAGAAGCGCCGGTCGGTGATTACCGGGTCGTCTGAACGAAAGGCCTGCGAAATCAGGTCTGCCGGGACAAATAGGGCTTCACCCTTTGTCCCTGACAAACCCTGGGTAAGCTCAAGCGCAAGGTTTCGATAGGCAAGGTTGGCCTTTAGAACATCGCCATAGACATTGCAGACACAAATAGCCGATGACTGCTCAAACGCTGCCGCCGGCCAGTCTCCAGGTTCTGATATCGGCGCACCATCTGTTGCCGGCGCCTCAGCAATAGGCTGGTCCGCACTGGCCGGCGACCGCGCTGCCGAAACGCCCTCAACCTGCCGGAGTGGCCGTATCGTCTCAGCCATCACCGTCAACTTTGTTCAACGCATGCAGATATTCAGCGCTGCGCCGCCACCGCTTCAAAACCTTCTCCGCGTCTTCGCGATTGGCCGACTCATAGAGATTGCGCAGTTTGACGCGCTCTTCGGACAGGTTGCCATTCTGACCATCCTTGGCCTTGCGTGACAATTCATAGACGGTCAGGAATGTTTCGATATCAAGATCAATCGCCCGACACAGCAACGCCAGCGCTTCACCACCGGATTCGAACAGAATTCGCCGAAAAACAGTTGGCCGCAGCTCGGTCATCTTGCACATGGCGGCTTCGAACAACGCCACCTCACCCTGACGAAGTGCCGTCACCAGAAAATGCTCGTCGAGTTCGCCAACCTCGGCGATACGGTCAACAAGTTTCGAGGGCTCATCGCTATTTCCAGGCCCGCCCGTAGAAGCCGTGTCGTTTGCCAAACCAGCATCATTCATCGCATCGTCCAAAGCGTCGCGATCCATCGAGAAATTTTCGAAAATATGCTTGCGAAGAGCGGCGGAGACCCACCAGTACATCCGCTGGGCGAGGTCGGGGGGCAGGTCAGGGCGATGCACCAGCGGGTTTTGATACGTATCAACCCGCTTGGACTCACTCACCAGATACTCCATCACTTCGCGCGAAAATTTGGCGCCGTGATTGTTCAAAAGACTGGTAATCACATCTTCGTCGCCCGCATCGACCAGCGCGCGCGTAACAATGTCGCTGATCTCCTTGCGCATGGTCACAGCCAATTGATGCTGCAGCGTTCGGTGCTGGATGATCTCGATGAGATCAACGTCCTGCAACACGTCGCTCCGCATCAGTATTTCGTGCGCAACCATGGCTTCGTCATTTGCCAGGTCCACGATCAGGGCACTCGGCACATTGGGATTATCCGCGAGTTTTTCCGCTAGGTCCCGACGTACGGTGACCTCCATCTCATGAATCAATTGACGAAGAATTTCGCCCATGAGGACGCGTTCGCGGTCGCTAAGGCTTTCTCCATCGCCAAGGAACAGGTCAGAGACGGTCTCCAGCAGCTGACGGCGACCATCTTCTGTCTTGTCCCGGGCGAGCTCAAAAAGATCGTCCGCACTCACTTTGTTGTCGGACATAGCCTGGGCCGCACCGTCAAGAGTCATCAACCTCTCGACCGCGCGCTTTCGCTCGTCATTTTTATCCGGCGGGCTGGGCAAAACGCAATTCCCGAAAATTCGTAGGCTTGAAGCCCATCTCAGTTCGGTGCGGACAACACAAGCGTCGCCGCACGGCAATTACAGCCCTTTAATATCAGGCGTTTACCCTTAACATTTCGCTAATAGGGACGTGTGGGCCCGCGGCAAAGCCGTAACAGGAGAATACTAGCTAATCGAAACTACTTTACCGGGATTCATCAAATTTGCCGGGTCCAACGCGCGCTTTAACTGTCGCATTACATCAACACCCGCGCCATGTTCCGCCTCTAGGTAGGCGAGCTTGCCAATACCGATACCGTGCTCGCCGGTACACGTGCCGCCCATATCAAGCGCCCTGGCGATCATGCGTCCGTTGACCTCACGGGCGCGGTCAATTTCGTCGGTGCCGGGTTCGACAAGAAATTGCACGTGAAAATTGCCGTCGCCGACATGGCCAACAATCGGGGCAATCAGCCCGGCCTCCTGAATATCTTCCTTGGTCGTGAGCAGGCATTCGGCAAGGCGGGATATGGGCACGCACACATCGGTCGGCCAGCCGAGCGAGCCCGGCCGCAATGCCAACGTGGAGTAGAATACATCATGACGCGCTTGCCAGAGCTTCGACCGGTCTTCTGCCGAGACGGCATACTGAAAATCCCCGCCGCCGAAGTCAGCTACGATATCGCGAACCTGCCCGACCTGTTCCGCAACACTCGCGTCAGTGCCATGAAACTCAAAGAACAGCGTATTGGCCACCGCATAGTCCATCCCGGAGTACCGATTGGTGGCATCCATCTGCACGTCGTCCAGCAATTCAATTCGGGCCACGGGAATACCGGACTGGATAATCAGAATTACGGAATTGACCGCATCTTCAAGCGACGGGAATGCACAGACAGCCGCGGAAACTGCCTCAGGAATTCCATATAGCCGGAGCGTCACTTCGGTAATAATTCCAAGCGTTCCCTCGGAACCCACATAGAGTCGCGTCAGGTCATATCCGGCTGAAGATTTTCGCGCCCGCCCGCCTGTCTTGACGATGTGGCCATCTGCGGTGACCACTGTCAGACCCAGAATATTCTCCCGCATTGTGCCGTACCGCACCGCATTGGTGCCGGATGCGCGCGTTGCCGCCATCCCGCCCAGAGACGCATCGGCACCCGGATCCACCGGAAAAAACAGTCCGGTATCCCGAAGATAGGTGTTCAGTTGCTTGCGCGTCACGCCAGCCTGAACGGTGGCGTCAAGATCCTCAGGGTTTACCTGCACAACGTCGTTCATCTGGCTGAGGTCAATTGTCACCCCACCATGAAGTGCAATCACATTGCCTTCCAGGGACGTGCCGGCCCCGAAGGGAATCATCGGCACACCATGAGCAGCGCAGATTTTTACAATGGCGAGCACTTCTTCTGTCGAAGCCGGGAAGACCACGGCGTCTGGAGGACTCGGCGAATGATAGGTCTCTTCACCGGTCGCGTGGTGCGTGCGCACGCTTTCTGACGTTGAGAGCCGGTCCCCCAAAAGGTCCCGAAGTTCATCAACCGCCGTATCAAGATGCTGAATATTTGTAGCCATGAGCAGAGACTAACCGAATTGTCGGACACTAGGCTATGCCGGATTTTTGGCATGATCCCATAGACAATTGAAGGCCAGCTTGGGACACTCACCCGCTCGACGACGGAGGCTGAAAATGCATAAAGTGATTATTCCCGACAGTGTGTTGGAGCGGATCGCCCGGCGGCGCGCTAAGGTTCATATGTATGACGAGTTGGAGCCCGCAAAAACCGCACTTTTTGTCGTCGATATGCAAAAGGCCTTCGTGGAAAAAGGGGCAGCAGCCGAAATTCCCATTGCTCGCGAGATCGTCCCCAACATCAACAAATTGATCAAGGTAACGCGCGAGACTGGCGGCAAGGTCGTCTGGGTCGTCTCGACCTATGG
>JABJCZ010000334.1 GCA_018668475.1 Alphaproteobacteria bacterium
CAACTGAAACGCGCGCTCAATCTGCCTCTGCTGACACTTTATGGTCTCGGCACAACGATTGGCGCGGGTATTTATGTGTTGATCGGCGCCGTTGCCGGCAGCGCTGGCGGCAGCATGTGGATTTCGTTTCTTCTGGCATCGTTGCTTGCCGGCCTGACGGCACTGTCATTCGCGGAGATGGCATCGCGCTACCCGAGCAGCGCCGGCGAAGCGGTCTACACGTATGAGGGGCTTGGTTCACGCAAATTTGCGACGCTCGTCGGCCTTAGCGTTGCGCTGACCGGCATTATCTCGTCTGCGGCCATTGCGCGCGGCTTTATTGGCTACCTCAGTACCTTAATTGAAGCGCCGGACTGGCTGATCCTGATCGTTCTGATTGCCACGCTCGGCGGACTTGCCGCCTGGGGGATTGCGCAGTCAGTATTAGCCGCAGCGGCGCTGAGCCCGCGCCCGATGGACGAAGAAGGCGAAATTAGGCTGGCTGGCGACGGAAAAATTTCATACCGCTTGCTGGTCATTCCGATTCCCTTCGAAAACGATATAACAAGCTGGGTCGGAATTGGCGACTGGACCGAGACGCCGCAGGCCGCCGAGGCCGCCTGAAACACTCCACCCCCAAAACTCCTAGCAAACACCAACCAAGACGCCAGACCGCGCGCTATTTGCGCCAACTCAGGCCGTCAACACGACCAACAAGCGCAACCCGTGAGGCGCGCCAGAGTGCGCCAACCGCTGCGCGCATCGCGGCACCATCCGTCGCGAGCAACCGGGTGACCGCCCCAGCCTCGCCGGGCAAGGTCGTCACCCCACCCCACACATCACGATGCCCATCCAAAGCCTGCCGCAACGCACTTACCAATGGCAAGATCGCACCGCCCGGCGCCAGTGCGTAAACCGAGGCCTGCACGCCATAGTGCTCCCAATGTCTCAATCCCGCGGGCGTTTCAAGGCCACTCAACTGGCGTTCCCGCACGATCGGCACGCCATAATCATCTGTCATTTCGAGAAGTTGCGAGAATTTCGCGAAGGCAGGGGCACTTTCGCTCCTCGCTTCGGTTGGCACATGCCAAAGCGCGGCCTCAGTCACGACCGCCGCAGCACCTTGCGCTACGGTAAGCCGGGTAGCGGTATCGAGCCGGCTATCGGGAAACAGGATGAGCGCGTCATTTATTAGCTCAGCATAGCCACCCGCTTCTACTTTCACCGAGATCAGCTGCTCTGCGGTGTCGCCAGCTTCCATGCTGTGCACTTTGGTCGCGGACTGGGTTGTAACCTGCGCCGCCGCGCCGTCACCCACCGAAATCTCGATGGCAACTCGGTCATCGCGAAATAGCCCGCCTGAAGTTGACTGCAGCACCAGCGTCGCAAGTTCCGGCCAGTTGGGGTCGAGGTGCATGGGTCGGGTGATATGAAATGGATATTGCACGAATTGCCGCGCCAGCTGCGTGCGCCCGTCCGATGCGGCGGCGAAGCGAAAAAATGCCCGCTGCCAGCCGTCATCTCCACGCAACGAAGCCGCTGGCGATAGTGCCGCAGTACTGGCGGTCGCCGTCACGCGTCCTCCAGCAGAGCATGCCGCGAGATGGCCGCCAGAACGTCGTCAACGCCGTCGCCGGTGCGGCAATTGGTGAAAGCAACCGGCTTCTCACCCCTGATTTCTGCAGCCTCGGATTTCAAGCGCGCAAGGTCGACGCCGACATAGGGCGCGATATCCACCTTATTGACGACCAGCAGATCGCACTGCATGAGCCCTGGCCCGCGTTTGCGCGGAATATCGTCACCTGCGCCGACATCTATCACGAACATCCACCAGTCGACGAGATCGAGTGAAAAAGTAGAGGCGAGATTGTCCCCTCCTGATTCCAGCAATACCAAGTCGAGCCCCGGGAAGGCCTGCTCCAGCCGGTCTACTGCCTCGATATTCAAGGTGGGGTCTTCGCGGATGACAGTATGCGGGCAAGCACCGCACTCAACGCCAATCACCCGATCCGGAGCGATCAACCCGCCAGCCTTCAGTCGCTCGGCATCTTCGCGGGTAACGAGATCATTGGTCACAATGGCGAGGTCGACACCACGTGCGGCAAGGCGCGGCACCAACGCTTCGATAAGCGCTGTTTTGCCAGAGCCGACGGGCCC
>JABJCZ010000473.1 GCA_018668475.1 Alphaproteobacteria bacterium
CCATGCGCCGGGCGGCGCGACGAACGACCGATTTTGAGAAGTTGTCGGGGATGCGTGGCTGGCTGATTGCGTCGGTGTTTTTTTCAGTGGTCTGCAACATTTCGTGACTCCGTCGGGGTGGAACTCCCGTCGTGCCCGATGCACGACGACAGCCCCCGGCGGGCTGGCACGAAACGCGGAAAGAAAATCAGCCGGGTGACGCAACGCGTGACCCGGCTGAGACTTCCGTCTTGAGATTTCACGTCTTGCAGTTGCACGAAAACGCGGCCACTGCAAGTGCAACGCTCAGTCCTCCACTTCCACCGGCGGTCGAATGGACCCGCTCCACGACACGAGGGCATTGAGATCGGCAGCCGTTTCCCAGAGCACGCGAAGAACGTCCGCGCTGTCGTCCTTCAGGCAACGGCTGACATCGGATTCGCTGAGTCCGGTCATGCGGGCCAGCTCGGCCTGCGTCGGTCGCGGAAGCAGACGCGGCGAACCAGTTCGTTCCCGCGTATCGGCTGCGTGATTCCGCGCGGCATTGAGATGCCGCTGCATTTCGTGAATCAGCTTTTCGATCTTCGCGGCTCGGCCACCGCGTTTCTTCGGAGCAGTCCGACGAGATCGCTGGTCCGCAGACGCATCATCAAACCGAGCAGCGACCTGATCAGTATCGAACACCAGGCCATCGCCGGTTTCGAGAATGATGCTTTCCAGCGCGAGGACGACTTTCGATCCAGCAAATGGCCAGCGGCGAACCGATGCTTCGGTCGGAACGACGACCACCGCTGCCGGGCGGCGATTCATCTCATTGAGAATGTTGGCCTCGTGTCCCCGCCAGTTGCGGGCGAACACGGTCTCTCGCGACCTGCCATTCCACGTGGCTGTTCCCCATCGCCAGAGTCGGCCGGTGACAAGTTCAGTCGCTTGACCGCGAAGGTTCATTGTGCTGCTGAGAAGCGCGAGCAGTACGGGAACGTCGATGTCCCATCGCTGGAGACTCGATCCGTCGATTCCCGTTGGCCCACACTCGGGACACACCAGCATCAGTGACTTCGCGAGCGGCGCAACACGTCCGACTCCGGCGCATTGCGGACATGGCAGTGATCGCGCCGGCTGGGCTGGAGTGAGAACTCGCGTTCCGTTCATCCATGCCGGTGACGGTGACAGCCAGCGTTCGACGTCAGACGACGAGAGCCGGGCTGGTTCCATCTCCAGCGTCTGCAGCACTCTCGACAGACTGCTCGTCACGCTCGATCCCCCATCGCTTGAGGTACTTGTGCACGATCTCCACTCGTTCCGGCCGTTCGCTGCGGACGGTGCATGAGTTCGGCCAGGTCACGTTGAAGGTCACCGTGCCGCCGCGTGTCCGCCCACGAGGGGCGAACTGAAAACAGAACGTGACCTGCGTCACATGCAAGGCATGCATCGGACATCCCGTATCGTCCAAACACTCGTCGATCATGTGGTAAACGTCGTCAGGCGACCGGTCGGGATCGGCTTCCAGCGTGATCCGGCGATGGCTGTTTCGGAACGACAGCCGCATAGCCCGGATTCGGACTTCGACCGCATCTTCAGGATCGGTGGCCAGCGAGAAGTGCGGGTCCTTGAGCACGTCGAGGTCATACACGGTCTCGGGCTTCCACGGAGCGAGTTCCACACCAAGCACCGTGCGGCCGAAAACGGCCTCAATGCGGTCGCGAACTTTCGGTGGCACGCGAGCCAGCAGCTCAAGAGTGCCATCGACCGGCGAGAACGCAAAGACGATCTGAAACGTCTTCCGCATCATGCGTGGTCGCAACCGTCCGGCTGAATCGTGAATGGTGACGTTCTGCACGAAATCATCCGGCCACGCGAAGAAGTACTCGACGCCCTTTCGACTGAGCGTCTCGACCGTGCAGTGCCGTCCCCGGCCCTGTTCCCAGACCAGCAGGTCAGACAGCTCTCGCGAGAGACGCTCGATGGCTTCTGGAGTCGTGTCAGGATTCCTGCAGGGCAGGTCTGTCCGTTTTCGCCAGCGATTCAGCGATTGGACTTCGTGAATCACCAGCGCCGACTGCACAAGTTCCGGCTCATTCAACCACGCCCACATCGCCTTGTGATACCAGCCGCCGTTGTCCGGTAGACGGTTTGCGAAATCGAAATCGCCAGCGTCCGCTGCCGCTTCGACCAGAGCATTGAATCCGGTCTCGCGTGACAGCTCGCAGACATCATGCAGGTTCGATTCGACCCGGTCGAAGTCATCATCAGAGAGATCATCGAGAGCCTGCTGAATGGGACCGATCTCCCGCTTCTGCAGGCCATCCCAGTCGATGGGCAGTGAGCCCAGATTCATCCGGATGAAGAATTCCCGCAACAGCGGGTTGGGAACCATGCGCAGCACGGTTGGCAGTGAAAATCGAGTCATTCGTTCTGTTCCTGCTGAATTCGGCGGACCGCCACGACTTTGCCCAGCACGCGAAGGTCTGCGTCCGGAGCCACCAGTATCGGTCGATACCGGGAGTTCTCGGGACGCAGTTCAATCTCGTGCCCCTGTATGGACAGTCGTTTGACGGTCGCTTCGCCATCCAGCAGTGCGACCACGATGTCACCGTTCTCGGCCACCGGCTGTTGACGGACGACGACCAGGTCTCCGGTCAGCATGCCGGCATCCTGCATGCTGTCACCAGAAACCCTCAGAGCGAAGTGCCGGCCCGAACGCACCTGAGCCGCGTCGACCAGCACTTCCCCTTCGACGTTTTCTTCCGCCAGCAGCGGCGTGCCCGCAACGACCGTGCCCACGATCGGCACCGAAACGAGTCCGGCCGGATCGGGAGGCACCTGCCTGACCACAGTCAGGCTGCGGGCCTTGCGCGGTTCCCGATGCAGATAACCTTTGCGCACGAGCTGCGTGATCTGCTCATGCACA
>JABJCZ010000335.1 GCA_018668475.1 Alphaproteobacteria bacterium
ATGAGCGGTTCGGTTTTCTGAACCCCTGAGATAGCTGCCACAACGGCAGAACGTAAAGGCGACAATCCGACCTCATGGATATCTATCTGCCGATAGCCGAGATCTCGACGAACATTTTTGTTCTGTTGGGGCTCGGTGCGGCCGTCGGGTTTTTGACGGGGATGTTTGGCGTCGGCGGCGGGTTCTTGATGACGCCACTGCTGATCTTTCTTGGCGTTCCGCCAGCGGTTGCCGTGGGCACCGGGACTAATCTCATTGTTGCGTCCTCGGTGTCGGGGATGATGGCCCACTGGCGCCGCGGCAATGTGGACTTCCGCATGGGCTCGTTGATATTTACGGGCGGCGTCGGCGGGGCCTGGATTGGTGCTCTGCTATTTCGTGAGCTTCGCGAAGCCGGCCAGATCGATCTCGTGATTTCGCTTTCCTATGTTGTTTTTCTGGCGATTGTCGGCGGGCTTATGGGTGTTGAAAGTATCAGCGCCCTGATGCGTCGACAGCGCAAGCGGCGCCGAAAGGCAAATCTCCACACCTGGATTCACGGGCTGCCATTGAAGGTCCGGTTTCGCCGCTCCAAACTTTATGTCAGCGCTGTGCCGCCCGTGCTGGTTGGCCTGCTCATGGGGTTACTGGCGTCGTTCATGGGCGTGGGTGGGGGCTTTGTGATGGTGCCGGTCATGATTTATGTGATTGGGATGCCGACCGCGGTCGTTATCGGCACGTCGCTTCTTGCCATCGTCGTTATCAGTGCCATGTCGAGCTTTGCGCATGCCTTCAACAATCACAATGTCGATGTTGTCCTTGCCCTGCTGCTGGCACTGGGGGCCGTTGTGGGCGCGCAATACGGGACCAAGTTCGGACTGCGCCTGCGCGCCGAGCAGTTGCGCGGGTTGCTTGCGCTGATGGTTCTGGCCGTTGCCGGCCGCCTGGTCTTTTCTCTGGTTAGTCGGCCGAGCGAGTTGTTCTCGGTCGCGATTATCGGGGCGCCATAATGGGCTGGCTGCGGCACAATCGGCTAACGCCCGGCTGGTTTGTTCTGGTCGGCCTGGTTGCCGTCGGCCTGTTGGCACCGCACGAGGTCGAGGCGCGTGACGAGCCACTGCTGGTTGACCTTTCGACCCACCGCATTGAAATCGACTCCAGTTTTGCCGGGACGTCCTTGTTGTTGTTCGGTGCTACGGATCGCGTTGGTGATGTTATTGTCACCCTGCGCGGGCCGCAGCGCGCTGTGGTCGTGCGGCGGAAGGAGCGCAGCCTTGGTATCTGGGTTAACCGGGATGCCGTGGCGTTCCGTGATGTTCCACAGTTTTATGCCATTGCTTCATCGCGACCACTGCACGCTGTCATTAATCAGGCGGAGCGCACACGGCATCAGCTTGGTGCGGGGCACGTTCTGCTGAGCCCGCTGTGGCGCAAAACGACGGATGAGGCCGAGCTGTTTCGGGTCGCGTTGCGGCGCGTATGGGCGGCAGAAGCGGTTTATCCCGAGGCGGCTGGCAAGGTCACATTCATTGATGCAAACCTGTTTCGGGCGACCATAGAAATTCCCGCCAACGTACCGATCGGGGAGTATTCGGTCGAGATTTTGTTGGTTGAGAACGGCACCGTTATGTCGCAAGACAACGCCCTTAATTGTTGAAAAGTCAGGGTTTTCGGCTGATGTCTGGGCCTTTGCCAATGGCTCCGAGGGTTTGTACGCGTTGATTGCTATTGCCGCTGCCCTGATGGCAGGATGGCTGGGCAGCGTCATGTTTCGGAAGGTTTGAGGAGGCGATCATGAGTGATGCCAAGGGTGCGGCAAGTCGCCCACACATCGCCGGAGCCGTTACCTTTCTGGTGGGGGTCGCGGATGATGCACACTCCCGCACAGCCGCCCGATTTGCGGCGCTCAGGGCGGCCCGTAGTGGCGGCAGCGTTGCGCTGGTTCATGTGGTCGAGCCGCCGGACTTTCAACATTGGGCGGCTGTCGAAGACCTCATGCGGGAAGAAACCAACGATACCGCAGAAGTGTTATTGGCGAGCATTGCCAAAGAAGTGGTCGCCATTACCGGCACGGAACCATCGGAACACATTCGTGAAGGCCGCATTGGCGAGCAAATTCTCGGGCAAATCGATGATGATCCGTCCATCAACCTGCTGGTGGTTGGCGCGGCGCCGCCAGATGCTGGCAAGGGCTCGCTTATATCGTGGCTTGCAGGTCAGCTTGCAGGCCAGCTACACGTCCCGCTGGTCATTGTGCCGGGTGACCTGACCGACGAGCAATTGCGCGATCTGACTTGACTGCCGCGACTTATTTTTCAGAGGTTCGCAAGCCTCGGCACCGCATCCGGCGTTTTTGCGGGTGCCATATTTTGGCCACGAGGGTTGGCCAAGTTCGTTTTCACCCTATGTGGGGGTCTACCACGAGCGTCTAGCAGGCGCTTCTTACCAATATGACCAAAACAAACCGACTCGGTGCCGCAAATGGACGCAGGTGCAAATTCGGGAAAATTGGGTGCGGATGTTAACCAATTTTTGCCGAATGGTGCCAATGGCTTCGCAGTAACGCTTGATATTGGCCGCGCGCTAACACAGATTTTGGTCCGCCTTACATAACTGGCAGGGCCCAGAAAAGGGTTCAAAGAGATGTTTATACAAACCGAAGTAACACCTAATCCCGCCACCGTGAAATTTGTTCCGGGTCAGGCGGTGATGCCGAGCGGCACAGCCGATTTCCGCTCAGCCGAGGAAGCCGCGCATTCTATTTTGGCGGCTCGCCTGTTTCAGGTGGAAGACGTCGTCGGCGTGTTCCTTGGCAGTGACTTCGTCAGTGTGACGAAGGTTGATGATGCCGATTGGCAGTTACTGAAGCCGGTCGTACTCGGCATCATCATGGAGCATTACGTGTCGGGCTTGCCGGTTATTGAAATGCCGGAAGCCGTTGATTCTCTTGGTGATCAGGCCGATGCCGGCCCTGATTCCGAGATTGTCGGTCAGATCAAGGAATTGCTTGAGACGCGAGTTCGTCCGGCAGTTGCGCAGGACGGCGGTGATATCGAGTTCAGGGGATTTGAGAACGGCGTAGTCATGCTCGAGCTTCGCGGGTCGTGTCAGGGGTGCCCAAGCGCCACCATGACTCTGAAGATG
>JABJCZ010000336.1 GCA_018668475.1 Alphaproteobacteria bacterium
TGATGTCTATCAGCTACCGACTAGCCTGACTTTCGACCAGATAGAAGACAGTTTCGCTCCGCCAGAAACTTTGTCGTTCTGGGCGCTGCCCGGGTTTATCCGAGTGCTCGAAGCATCCGGGTTTTCAACCGTTGCGCACCGGCTGCACTGGCATTCGCTATTGGCTGGCCCGTTGTTGCTATGCGCGATGGTGCTGATTGCCGCAACGTTCTCGCTCCGCTTCCGGCGACGTGGCGGCACCTGGATATTGGTGGGTGCGGCGATAATGACCGGGTTCATGCTCTATTTTATGTCGGACCTGGTGCTGGCGCTCGGCTTGTCAGGTAAGATTCCAGTCGTGCTTGCCGCCTGGACTCCCGCAGGGATCTTTGCGTTGATCGGCGTGGCCAGTTTGTTCCATCTTGAGGATGGCTGAGATGATGCGTAGGGCGGCCTTTGCGACGGCGTTATTCATTGCGATTGGGGCAAGCCTGATCGGGATGGCGCGGGCTGCCGACGAAGGCCCTGATCCGCAGCAGGAAAACGTTCTGATTGCGGCAGACCAAGTGACTTACGACGAACAACTTGGCGTGGTCGTCGCGAGAGGCAATGTCGAGATCGTCCAAGCCGGGCGTGTCCTCATGGCCGATACCGTGACGTACAATCAGCGCGACGACCTGATGACCGCCACCGGCGACATCACGCTGCTGGAGCCAACCGGGGAAGTCGCCTTTGCTGATTACATCCAGCTATCGGACCAGATGAAAGAAGGCGTGCTGCGTGATCTGAGACTGTTACTTACAGATAAATCGCGAATGGCTGCCGCGTCAGCCCGGCGCACCGGCGGCAAGCGCACAGAGATGGACCGGGCGGTCTACTCCCCCTGCAATCTGTGCATCGATGACCCGAAACGCGCCCCGCTCTGGCAAATCAAGGCCATGCGAGTGGTTCACGATCAGGAGGCACAGGACATTGCCTACTACGATGCGTGGATGGAGGTTTTTGGTGTTCCTGTCCTGTATACGCCCTATTTTCAACACCCGGACCCGACCGTTGATCGACGCAGCGGGTTTCTTGCGCCGAAATACGGGACGTCCTCTTCGCTCGGGCTGGAACTGACCACGCCCTACTACTGGAATATTGCGCCCCATAGGGATGCGACATTTGAGCCTCGCTTCACTTCCGAAGAAGGCGTTGTGCTGGGAGGTGAATATCGCGAAAGAATGGCGTCAGGCTCCGCTACGACCGAAGCTTCCCTGACCTATACCGACAAACGAGATGACGACGGCGTGGAGATCGACGGCAGCGAATTCCGGGGCCACATATTCAGCCATGGTGACTTTGACCTGAACCCGATCTGGCGTTGGGGCTACCAACTGGAACGCGCAACGGATGATACCTACTTGAGCCGGTACCGAATTGCGTCCGACGATACGCTGGTCACCCAGCCCTATGTCGAAGGGTTCAACGGCAACAACTATTTTGCCGGCAACGCGTTCCTGTTTCAGGGCCTCGACGAGGGCGACGACCAGGACCAAATTCCCATCGTTCTGCCAATGCTTGAGTTCAGCCATGTCGGCGAGCCAGGCTGGGCGGGCAGCACAAAGACGTTTGATGCAAACCTGTTGCTGCTGCAACGCATCGACGGAACCGACAGCCGGCGCGTGTCGGTCGAGGGCGGTTGGCATCTGCCGGCAACCAGCCCTGGCGGCCACGTTTGGCGGATGTCACTCACGATGCGGGGGGATCTCTACCATACCAACAATGTCGTCAATCCACGCGATCCACTCACAGAGACCAATTCTGGCATTACGGGCCGATTGCGGCCCGAGGCTATGCTGGAATGGCGCTATCCGTTGATCCAACAAAGCGGCACCGTGCGCCAGGTTCTTGAACCCGTGGTGCAGGGTATCGTCAGCCCTTATGGCGGCAACCCGGTCGAGATCCCCAACGAAGATAGCCAGGACTTCGAATTCAACGATACCAACCTCTTTAGCAACAGCCGATTCACCGGCCTCGACCGATTGGAGAGCGGCCCTCGCGTCAACTACGGCCTGCGCTATGGCGCCTATGGCGTGAGCGGTGGGCGGACGACCGCATTGATCGGCCAGAGTGCCCGGCTGAAGGATGACGATACATTTGGGCCGGGCAGCGGCCTTGAGGATCAGTTTTCCGATTATGTCGGACGGTTGCTGGTCGCGCCGTCCAATCACCTGTCATTGGCCTATCGCTTCCGGCTTGATCGGACCACTGCTCAGGCACGGCGGAATGAGATCGATTTATCAGGTGGAGTCAAACTGTTACGTTTGAATATCGGATACGCATTGCTGGAAGAGCAGCTCTCGGAATCAGACACGACAGGTTTCGCCAATCGGGAAGAAATCGTGGGTTCATTTGTCTCCCGGTTCAGCGAGTTCTGGCGCGCCAATGGCAGTATCCGGCGCGATCTGACCGGCTCCGGCCAAACCCTGTCCTGGTCTTCCGGCCTGACCTACGAAGACGAATGCATCATCTTCGTGACCAACTATGGCCGCACGTTCACCCGTGACCGCGATGTTGAGCCCGACACGACATTGCTTTTCAAGGTTCAATTCAAGCATTTGGGATGACATAACGCCGCTTGATTACCCTTCTCGACACCAGAATTTCGAAAACCCGTTTCACACGTGTGTTCGCTCAGCTAGACTCCGGCACCTCATGATTATTGCTTCACGCCTCATTGCCGTTGGCCTCACAACACTCGCCCTTTTGGTCGCGAGCATTTTGCCGACTCCCGGTCGCGACGGTGCGCCGGCTGCCGTCGCGCAGGATGTGCTTCGCATTGCCGCCGTCGTGAACGAGGAAGTCATTTCTATTTATGACCTCGCAGCGCGCCTCGAAATCGTGATTGCGACCTCAAATCTCAAAGACAACAATCAGCTACGCCGGCAGATCGCGCCACAGGTACTGCGCTCGATGATTGACGAGAGCCTGCAGCTGCAGGAGGCAACGCGCCTCGATGTGGACGTCGACGATGACGCCATCGCAAACGCGATCGAGCGGCTTGAAGGGCGGACCGGTGGTGGGCCCGGGAGCTTTGACAAGTTCGTGCGCGGGAAAAACCTGAGCCGGATATCCCTGGTAAATCAGCTGCGCGCCGAAATTGCCTGGGCAACAGTTGTGGGGCGACGGCTTGGCTCCTCCGTGACGGTGGGTGAAGACGAAATTGACGAAGCAATTTCGCGCCTTGAAAATAGCCGGGGCCAGCCGGAGTTCCGAATTTCAGAAATTTTTCTCGCCGTGGAGTCCCCCGACCGCGAGGCCGAAGTGATTGAAGTCGCCGAGAATCTGGTGACGCAATTGCGTCAGGGCGCAGATTTCAGGGGGATTGCCCGACAGTTTTCACAGAGTGCGACAGCGGCTGTTGGCGGCGATGTTGGCTGGATTCTGGAATCCCAGCTGCCGCCGAAACTCGCCGAGGTAACACGTCGCCTGGCACCCGGCGACGTGTCAGGTCCCATTCGCACCTTCGAAGGTTTTTTCATTGTTGAAGTCAACGCCAAGCGCCGGGTGCTGACTGCAGATCCGATGCAGACAAAACTGCATTTGTCCCAGGTTGTCTTTGAGGGCGGGGTATCAGACACAACCGTTCAGTTGGAACTTCTCGCCCGGCTGCGGCGCGAGGCAAGCACCTGCAAAGGCCTGCTCGATATTGTTAAGGGCCAGTCTTCCGATTTGTCAGGGGACCTCGGAACTGTGCTGATCAAGGACCTCCCGCGCGACGTTCAGCTGGCAGTGATGGACGTTCCCGCTGGGCAGTTGAGTGACCCCATGCCCTATGAATCCGGCATTCGCGTGTTGATGATCTGTGAACGGGAAACCCCCCAGGTTCAACCGCCTGATCGCCAGCAAATGCGTCAGACAATTGCGAACCGCCGTCTGGAGCTTCTGGCCCGCCGGTATTTGCGGGACCTGCGCCGCCACGCGTTTGTGGATGTTCGCATCCAATAAACGATCAGAGAGCTGTAGATGACCAGCGACATGGCATTACCGCCACTGGCAGATGTCATCAGGCGCCATGACCTCGCGCCCCGCAAATCCCTCGGGCAGCATTTTCTGCTCGATCCCGGGGTGACCGACCGAATTGCGGCGTCCGCCGGCGATCTTTCGGCGACAACCGTCATTGAGGTCGGGCCTGGGCCGGGCGGATTGACCCGCTCACTTCTTGATGCTGGTGCTGCACATGTGGTGGCCATTGAGAAGGACCGGCGATGCGTAGGCGCCCTGCAAGAGCTGGTCACAGCCGCGCCGGGCCGGCTAACGATTGAGGAAGCCGACGCCCTGCGCGCGGACGAGATCGCGCTGGCGCCGGAGCCTCGAAAAATCGTAGCCAACCTGCCCTACAACATTGCGACCGAGCTGCTGCTAAAATGGCTGCAGGCGCCGACACGCTTTGAGTGCATGGTGTTGATGTTCCAAAAAGAGGTCGCTAGGCGTATTGCGGCATCACCCGGCGGGCGGGAGTTCGGGCGCCTATCCGTCAAGGCCCAGTGGCTGTGCCGGTGCGAGCTACTGTTTGATCTGCGGCCCGGCGCCTTTACACCGCCGCCAAAAGTCAGCTCGACCGTTTTGCGGCTGACGCCCTACAAAAAACCTCTGTTTGATGCCGACGTGCAGGCGCTGGAGGTCGTCACTGCCGCCGGCTTTGGCCAGCGACGGAAAATGCTCCGCTCCGCGTTGAAACGCCTTGGCGTACCACCGGAGAGCATTCTTGAGCCCGCCGGAATCGACCCGACGCGCCGGGCAGAAACCCTGGAAGTCGAAGAATGGTGCAAGCTGGCCAGGGCCTATTCCGCCCACATTCTTGGATAAAGCGCGCAGAATGTTCTTGTCAGCAGCGGTTCAGCCTAGTATTTACCGCGCCGCTATGCAGACGCACTCTCATCACGTCGAGCGACGACGATAGGCACTGGCCCCATGCGGGCCCGACCTGCGGCCATGACGGCTGCGGTGACCTGACCCTGTTGTACGCTTACTTGTTGAGAATAATCCCATGATCTCCATCAAATCGGAGGTCCCTGAAGAGGGACCCGCCATCGAACACCTTCTGGACATCGCCTTTGGCCCGGACCGGAAGTCCCGCCCCTCCTACAAAGTGCGAGAGGGTGTGGCCCCGCAATCATCCTTGTGCTTCGCTGCCCACCATGGGCCTTCACTGGCCGGCGTCATCCGGTTTACGCCGGTGCATGTCGGCGACGATTCGCGGGCCGTCCTGCTTGGTCCGATTGCCGTCCATCCGGATCACGAAAACCTGGGGATTGGCAGCCAGCTCATGAAAACCGGCATTGCCGCCACGAAGGCAGTAGATCTGCAATTGATCATCGCCATCGGAGAGCCGGGTTATCTGACCCGGTTCGGTTTTGAGCCCGCCAGCCCGCACGGACTGAGCTTTCCAGTACTCGTTGAGGATCAGCGTTTTCTGGTGTTGCCCCTGACCGACGGTGCTGCACAACGGGCAAGCGGCATGGTGTCGGCGCGCCACCCATAACAATATTGCTACCGACTGCGCCTCACTCCCGGCGCAGGCCCGCAACAAACTCCTCAAGCCCGGTTTGTCGTTCACGGCGCTGGCGTTCAGCAACTAGAATTGACTGGACCCGGTTCACCGCCTCATCAAGCGAGCTGTTGATCACAACGTAGTCATAATCAACGAAATGGCTCATCTCGTCGTTCGCCTTGGCCATGCGGGCAGCCACGACGTCGTCGAGGTCCTGGGCGCGGCGGCGCAAGCGCTGCTCCAACTCCTCCCAGGTGGGCGGCAAAATGAAAACCTGCACAACTTCGTTCGGCATGGCTTCAGCAAGCTGGCCGCGGCCCTGCCAGTCGATGTCAAACACAACATCCCGGCCCTCGGTCATCGCGTCCTCTACCGGCTCACGCGGGGTGCCATACCAGTGGCCAAACACCTTCGCGTATTCCAGGAATTCGCCGTTCTCGATCATCTTCCGAAAACGGGATTCCTCGGCGAAATGATAATCACGTCCGTCAATTTCGTCAGACCGCTTGGGCCGCGTCGTCATGGAGACCGACATTTCAAGGCCGGCATCCGATTCAAGCAGGCGTCTCGTGATGGTTGTCTTGCCGGCACCGGAGGGCGACGACAACACAAACATGATACCGCGTCGGCGGCACTGATCCTCATTCAACACGGCGTGTTACTCCACATTCTGAACCTGTTCACGAAACTGGTCGATCACGGCTTTCAGTGAAATCCCGATTTCGGTCAGGCTTTTATCGTTCGCCTTGGCGCACAGTGTATTGGCCTCGCGATTAAACTCCTGCGCCAGAAAATCGAGCCGTCGACCGACAGTCCCGCCCTCGGAAATATACTCACGGGCCGCCTCGACGTGCGCCCCCAGACGATCGATTTCCTCGCGGATATCAGCCTTTGTTGCGAGAATCGCCAGTTCCTGCGCCAGCCTGTCTTCCGCGACCGGTGGGTCGGCTTCCAGCAGCACACTCAACTGCTCGCGCATCCGCTCTCGCACTGCATCCGGGCGAGCTTCTGCCGCCGCGCTGGCTTCATCAACCAGCGCTGACATCGCATCGAGTTGGCCGATCAAAATACGCTCAAGCGCTGCACCTTCACTTGCGCGTGACTGGACCAGGGCATCCAACGCCTCTCCAAAAGTCGTCTGCATGTCCTTTGCGCGGGCTTCTCGGACATCATCTGAATCATCGTCATCAGCTGATTCAATAACGCCACGCAGCCCGAGCAGGCCATCAAGCCGCGGTGGCTTCACGCCCTCTGTATCCGCGTATTCCCGGGCAATTCCGATGAGTTCATCGAGCACCTCGCGATTGACGCTGAGCGTACTGGGGCCGCTCGACCGGCTAACCTGAAGGTTGACCGACACATTGCCACGCTTCAGTTGTTTGCTGACCTGGGCCCGCACTTCCGGCTCAAGCACATCGACGCCGGGCGCCAGACGGCACCGCACATCCAATGCGCGGCCGTTGACGCTTTTTATTTCCCAGGTCCAATTGCAGCGGGGATCAGACCCGTCAGCGCGGGCGAATCCTGTCATACTTGCGAGGCTCAAGGGCACCGGACTCCTTATGGTCAGCGAGCGGCTGATGCTTATCATCGGCCTGCGACGCGGGTGACGCGACTATATACTCCCGGCGCAGATCCCAACAACAAAGGCGACAACGCAAATCCATGAAGGCACCCCGCAACATTCTGATTACCGGCGCCAGCAGCGGCATTGGCGAAGGACTGGCCCGGCATTATGCCGCCCCTGGTATTGGGTTGGCGCTGACGGGGCGAAACCCCGACAGGCTCGCGGATGTCGCTACAGCTTGCCGCGCGGTAGGCGCAGATGTGCTGGCGCAACCAGTCGATGTGACCAACGCCCGGACCATGGAAGAGTTTTTTGGCGCGGCGGAGAGCCGCTGGCCGCTCGATCTCGTATTCGCTAATGCCGGTATCGGGCCCAGTACCAGTTGCCAAAACGATCCCGCTGCGATCAACCGGCAGATCATCAACGTGAATGTCGGCGGCGTATTGAACACGATTCATCCCGCGAGGCAGGCCATGGCATCTCGCAAACGCGGTCAGATCGCCATCATGAGTTCACTCGCCGCCTATGTGCCAACGCCCGACGTGCCGGCCTATGGCGCCAGCAAGGCAGCAGTGAAGAGTCTGGGGCTGGGCTTGCGCGCCGAAGCCGCTGCTGACGGCATCGGGATGACGGTCATTTGCCCGGGGTTTGTGCATTCTCGCATCACCAAGGCACTGTCGAGGGCGCCGCTGATCATGCCGACTGATCGCGCAGCACGGCTCATTGCAAAACGCCTCAGGCGCGATCCGGCAATTATCACATTTCCATTTCTGTTCAGTGCGCTGGTGCGCGTGATCGGCGCCCTGCCTGATCCCGTGGCAACGGCCCTGATGACCCGCACGAGCCAGCAGGCGGACCGAAAGGCAAAGGTTCGCTAGTTTGTCGCTTCTCCATCGTCCGCGCCCGCATCCCGGATGCGGCGCCAGCGGCCAACATTACGGTTGTGCTCTGCCAGCGTCTTCGCAAAGGCATGACCACCGGACCCATCGGCCACGAAATACAGCGCGTCGCTGGTCGCCGGGTTGAGCACCGCAGCCAGCGACTCGCGCCCCGGATTCGCAATAGGTGCCGGCGGCAGGCCTCTGGCCCGATAGGTATTAAACGGACTGTCGACACGCAGATCGGTACGACTGAGCGCGCGTCCAAGATCACGGGCGCCCAGGGTCAACGCATAGATCACGGTCGGGTCAGACTGGAGCGGCATGTCTTGGCGCAAACGGTTGACGAATACGGATGCGACCATAGGGCGCTCCGCTGCCAGTGCCGTTTCCTTTTCAACAATAGACGCCAAAACTATTGCCTGTTCCGGTGTGGTCACAGGCAAGTCTGGCGCCCGGTTGAGCCAGAGCTGCGCCAAAACGTCCTGCATTGCAGCCCGCATGCGACCAACCAGCGAGGCGCGGGTATCACCCCGGCGATACTGATATGTCTCAGGCAGCAACGAGCCCTCAGGCGGCGTGTCTACGAACTCACCCGTCAGCGCACTCTCAGCGCTGATCAACGCCAGCACTGCCGCACTGCTCAGGCCTTCCGGAACGGTCAACGAACGCTCGATCACGGCGCCGCCAACCAGCTTGACCATGACGTCACGCGGCGACATACCGGGCTCAAAGGCATACTCGCCTGCCTTGAGCGCACCACTCGTATCTTCCAGCCAAACGCCGGCGGCAAAAATATTGGGGTCGGCCAGCACGCCGGCCTGATACAGCGTGTCCGCGATTTGAAAAGCGCCGCGCCCCGGCGGCAAAATGATCTCAGCCGAGACCAATAACGGGCCCGGACGATCAAACCGGTCAGACACATAAAAATAGGCCGCGGCGATACACACCACGGCAAGCACTGCCAACGAAAGGAGTGAAATAATAAGGCTTCGGAGAATACCGCGCCCGCCCATCAGGGCCTCACGAATAGGCGCTGACAATCACCGACGCGTTGGTCCCGCCAAAGCCGAATGAGTTGGACAGCGCGTGTTTGACAACCCGTTCCTTGGCCTTGTGCGGCACCAGGTCGATATCACAGCTCTCTGACGGGTTGTCGAGATTGAGCGTCGGGGGCACGGCACCGTTCTTGATCGCCAGAATACAGAAAATAAGTTCGACGGCACCTGCAGCACCCAGCAAATGGCCAATGGAACTCTTGGTCGATGACATGGAGACATTCTCAACATCTGTACCAAAGAGCCGTTTAACGGCGCCGAGCTCGATCTCATCACCAAGCGGCGTCGATGTTCCGTGCGCGTTGATGTAATCAATATCGCCGGGCGTCAGGCCTGCCCGCTTGAGGGCCGCCTTCATGGAGCGAAAACCACCCGATCCATTGGGGGCCGGTGCGGTGATATGATGAGCATCGCCGCTCATGCCATACCCGGTCACTTCGGCATAAATTTTTGCGCCGCGTTTCTTGGCGTGCTCGAGTTCCTCTAGCACCACAACGCCGGCACCCTCGCCCATGACGAAGCCGTCCCGGTCTCTGTCCCAGGGACGCGATCCCCGCGTCGGCTCATCGTTGAACCCAGTGCTGAGCGCGCGGGCAGCAGAAAACCCGGAAAAACCA
>JABJCZ010000337.1 GCA_018668475.1 Alphaproteobacteria bacterium
ATGTTCCACCAGATCGAAGGCCTGGTGGTGGATGAAGCGACGCATATGGGCCACCTCAAGGGGTGCCTGGTCGACTTTGTGCGGGCGTTTTTCGAAGTCGAGGATCTGCCGGTCCGGTTCCGCCCGAGCTATTTTCCGTTCACCGAGCCGTCCGCTGAAATGGATATCGGGTGCTCTCGCGAGGGTGGCCAGCTGCGCCTAGGTGGCGGCGGCGACTGGATGGAGATTCTCGGCTGCGGCATGGTGAATCCGAAGGTACTGGAGATGTCGGGCGTAGACCCGGAGCGCTATCAGGGTTTCGCTTTCGGGCTCGGGGTCGAACGTTCAGCGATGCTCAAATATGGCATTCCTGACCTCCGCGCGTTTTTCGATTCCGATGTGCGCTGGCTCCGGCATTATGGCTTTGGGGCGCTGGATGTGCCGTCGCTGGTTGCGGGGCTGGCGCGATGAAGTTCACTCTCTCCTGGCTGAAAGAATATCTGGAGACCGACGCTGCCGTCGCTGAGATCGGCGAAAAGCTGACGGCCATTGGCCTGGAAGTTGAAGAGATTCACGACCCGGCCGCAGCACTTGCGCCGTTTACGGTGGCCTATGTCGAAGAAGCGGTGCAACACCCCGATGCCGACCGCCTGCAGGTTTGCACGGTAAACACCGGTGATGAACTGGTTCAGGTCGTTTGTGGAGCGCCCAACGCGCGTGCCGGCATGAAAGGCGTGTTCGCGCGTTCAGGCACCACCATTCCCGGCACCGGCGTCAAGCTCAAGAAGAGCAAGATCCGCGGTGTCGAAAGCAACGGCATGCTGTGTTCCGAGCGTGAGATGGGAATGTCGGAGGAGCATGACGGGATCATCGATCTGCCGGCTGATGCGCCCATAGGTGCGCCATTTGCGGCGGTTATTGGGCGGGATGACCCAATGATCCACATTGCCATCACACCCAACCGGGCAGATTGCCTGGGTGTGAGCGGCATTGCCCGCGATCTTGCCGCTGCGGGCCTCGGTACCCTGAAATCATTGGCGGTCGAGCCTGTCGCTGGCACCTATCCCAGTCCTATCGGTGTGCGCTTCGACTTTGCTGCCGACAAGGTGGATGCCTGCCCGCTCTTCCTCGCGCGCTATGTGCGCGGTGTGAAGAATGGCCCGAGCCCGCAATGGCTGCAGGAGCGCCTCAAGGCTATTGGGCTCAGGCCTATTTCCGCGCTCGTCGATATGACGAATTATCTGACATTTGATCGCAACCGGCCGGTTCATGCGTTCGACGCGGATCGTATCAAGGGCGATCACTTGTGGCTCAAGCTCGGCTGCGGCGGGCAGAGTTTCGAGGCGCTCAACGAAAAGTCCTACACTCTCGATGACGACATGACCGCGATCGGCGACGAAAGCGGCATCGTCAGTCTGGCCGGTGTGATGGGTGGCGAGGCATCAGGCTGTGGGGACGACACCACCAACGTGTTTCTTGAAGTGGCGTTGTTTGATCCTGTTCGCACGGCGACAACCGGGCGCCGCCTTGGGCTGGAGAGCGACGCACGCTACCGTTTTGAGCGGGGGCTGGACCCAGCCTTTGCCAGGGACGGGCTGGAGGCCGCGACCCGTATGGTGCAGGACCTGTGCGGTGGTGAGGCAAGTGAGGTTGTGGTCGCCAGCGAGGTGCCGAGCTGGCACCGCGAAATTACATTTCGGCCGTCACGGGTGCATAGCCTCGGCGGCATTGATCTGGACGCCGTTGAGAGCGTGCGGATTTTGCATGATCTCGGCTTTGCCTGTGATGAAGTTGGCTCCGACCATGTTGCGGTTTCGCCACCTAGCTGGCGGGGCGACATTGTGGGTGAGCCCGATCTTGTGGAAGAAGTATTGCGCGTGCATGGCTACGACAATATCCCGGCGGTATCCCTGCCGCGCCATGGTGTGCGCACCAACGCCGGGCTTGATATCACGCAGCGTCGGGCCGGCTGGGCACGCCGGGCCCTAGCCGCACGCGGCCTGATGGAGGCCGTGACCTATTCGTTCATGTCGGCGACGGTGGCAGATCAGTTCGGCGGTGTTGTGGATGCGTTGCGGCTTGCCAATCCGATTAGCGCTGATCTTGATGCAATGCGGCCATCTATTCTGCCCAACCTCATTGACGCCGCGGCGCGCAATGCCGATCGGGGTTTTGCCGACATTGGCCTGTTTGAAATCGGCCCGCAGTTTGAGGGCGACAAGCCCGACGAGCAGCGCCATGTGGCGAGCGGTCTGCGTGCCGGCAGTGCGGCGCCTCGCAACTGGCAGGCGGCCAATCGCTCAGTAGATGTTTTTGACGCCAAGGCTGATGCTCTCGCAGCTCTTGAGTCTGCGGGTGCGCCCGTTGCCAGTTTGCAAGTCTCCACCGATGCACCTAGCTGGTATCACCCTGGGCGCTCAGGGGCATTCAAGCTTGGTCCGAAGGTGCTTGGCTGGTTCGGTGAAATTCATCCCGGCGTTCTGACGTCACTTGATGTCGCGGGGCCCACGGTGGGGTTCGAGGTATTTATAGATTCCATTCCGGTGCCAAAACGCAAGGCCGCTCGCACGCGCCCGGCGTTGAAAACGTCGGATTTTCAAGCCGTGGAGCGAGATTTTGCGTTCGTTGTCGAGGACGCCGTCGCGGCGGACCAACTCGTTCGGGCGGCGCAAAGCGTGGACAAGAAGTTGATTACAGCTGTCTCGGTATTTGATCTCTATGCCGGCAAGGGCATTGACGCGGGCCACAAGTCCGTTGCTATTGCCGTGCGGCTGCAGCCGACGGATGGCACGCTGACCGATGAAGACATCGAGGCGGTTGCCACCAAGGTTGTCGAGAACGTAACACGTCAGACCGGCGGCAAGCTCAGAGGCTGAGCCCTGCCAAGGCGGGTGGCTGGCCAAGAGCCCTCCCGCTACCCCGTCGGCATACCGCCGACCCGTTGCTATCAGAGTGACCATGACCGATCTCGCCCATATTCGTAATTTCTCCATTGTCGCGCATATCGACCACGGCAAGTCGACGCTCGCGGACCGGATGATCCAGTTTTGTGGCGGGCTCGATGATCGCGAGATGCGCGCTCAGGTTCTCGATTCGATGGATATCGAACGCGAGCGCGGCATCACCATCAAGGCCCAGACTGTCCGCCTCGACTACACCGCCAAAAGCGGTGAAAAATTTGTACTGAACCTGGTGGACACACCGGGTCACGTTGATTTTGCCTATGAAGTCAGTCGCTCGCTTTCAGCCTGCGAAGGGTCACTGCTGGTGGTCGATGCGACCCAGGGTGTTGAAGCGCAAACGCTTGCCAATACCTACCTTGCGATAAACGCAAATCATGAGATCATTCCGGTGTTGAACAAGATCGACCTGCCGTCCGCCGAACCTGAGCGGATCACGCAGCAGATCGAGGATGTCGTCGGCATTGATGCGAGCGGTGCCATTCCGATTTCGGCCAAGACGGGCATGGGCATTGAGGACGTGCTGGAGGCGCTGGTTGAGCGCTTGCCGCCGCCCGCCGGCGAGCGCGACAATCCGCTCAAGGCACTGCTGGTGGATAGCTGGTACGACGCCTATCTAGGCGTGGTCATTCTCGTGCGTGTCGTTGATGGGGTCCTGCGCAAGGGAATGAGCGTGCGGATGATGTCGTCCGGCGCGCGGCACAGCGTTGAGCGGGTCGGCGTGTTTACGCCCAAGACCGAGATCGTCGACGATCTGGGGCCAGGTGAGATCGGTTTCATCACCGCCAGCATCAAGGACGTTGGCGACACCGACGTCGGCGACACGATTACCGACGAGCGCCGCCCGGCCGAAGAGGCCTTGGCCGGGTTTCAACCAACTCAGCCGGTCGTCTTCTGTGGCATGTTTCCCGTCGATTCGGCGGAGTTTGACGGGTTGCGCGAGAGCCTCTCACGGCTGCGCCTGAATGATTCAAGCTTCTCTTTCGAGGCCGAATCGTCGCCGGCATTGGGCTTCGGGTTTCGCTGCGGGTTTCTCGGCCTGTTGCATCTTGAGATCGTGCAGGAACGCCTTGAGCGCGAGTTCGATCTCGACCTCGTGGCCACCGCACCGTCTGTTATCTATCGCCTGACGCTGACCACCGGTGAGATGCAGGAGCTGCACAACCCGGCCGATATGCCGGACCCGACCCGCATTACCTCAATCGAAGAGCCGTGGATCAAGGCCACCATCATGGTGCCGGATGAGTACCTTGGTCAGGTGCTGGCCCTGTGTCAGGAAAAGCGTGGCGAGCAGGTTGATCTGACCTACGCAGGTAACCGGGCGATGGTCGTCTATCACCTCCCGCTCAACGAAGTGGTCTTCGATTTTTATGATCGACTGAAATCTGTTACCCGGGGCTATGCGAGTTTCGATTATCAGATCGAGAGCTACCGCGAGAGTGACCTCGTGAAACTCACTATTCTGATCAATAGCGAAGGCGTGGATGCGCTGGCGATGGTGGTTCATCGCGATTACGCCGAAAGCCGGGGCCGTATGCTGTGCCAGCGGCTCAAGGAGCTGATCCCGCGGCAGTTGTTTAAAATTGCCATTCAGGCCGCTATTGGCGGCAAAGTTGTCGCGCGGGAAACCGTGAGCGCGTTGCGCAAGGACGTTACGGCCAAGTGCTATGGCGGCGACGTCAGCCGCAAACGCAAGCTGCTTGATCGCCAGAAACGGGGCAAAAAGCGCATGCGCCAGGTCGGCAATGTCGATATCCCGCAGGAAGCTTTTCTGGCCGCACTCAAAATGGGCGAAGAATAGCGCTACGGCCTTGGGTCTAGTCGGGCGAGATGGGGCGTCAGGACCGGCGGCGGCGAAACAGGACGATCAGCACAGCGCCCGGCACGAGCGGAATGGCCCAGGCGGGACCCCGCAGGATTGGCAGGGCAATGTTCCACCACAGCCACGGCCATATCTGTTTTTCGATCAGCGCCTGAAAGCCCACCAGGCTGTTGCGCCCCAGCTGCGACCACAGTTCGCCGCCGGCAACGATCCGGTATTCCCAGTTCATCAATGCTACGACGGCCTCATAGCCCCAGGCGCCAAGGGCAATGAGCAGCAGCAACCAGCCAAGTCCGCGCAGCAGAGCCATCAGCTGGTGTGCCGCCAGATTTCGCGGTTTTCGGCATGGTTTCGAATGTGGGTACGTTTCACCATAGTTCCATTGTAGCTCGGAAGTTTTTCAATTGTCGTATCGGTCTTGCAGCGCCCGTCTTTCCTGCTATGAATATGCCCGCTGGAGGGATGGCCGAGTGGCTTAAGGCGCACGCTTGGAAAGCGTGTTTACCGCAAGGTAACCGGGGTTCGAATCCCCGTCCCTCCGCCAACTCCCCCTCTGTGTTTCTCACGCGACCACTCTACTCCGGTCTTTCCGTTTCCGGAATCCCCCTTTGAGAATCCGGCCTCTGTTTGAATCTACCCATCAAATCGGGCTAGGGTTCGGGGACAGTTATTTTGAGGGCACCATGAAGAGCCTTATTGCAGCACTTGTAATTGCGCTATCGGTTTTGACCGGACAAGCGGCACGGGCCGATCTTCAGGATGGTTGGTTTGCCTATACAGCAGGTGATTACGCAACGGCACTCCGTGAATTCCGGCCTTTAGCCCGGCAGCAATCCGCCGAGGCGCAATACGCCCTGGGTATGATGGCCGACGAAGGCTATGGCGTGCCGCTGGATGATGCGAAAGCTGCCATGTGGTACTTGCTGGCGGCAAAGCAGAACTTGGCGGAGGCCAAGCATGCACTTGGAGTGATGTATTACTTTGGTGAGGGCGTGCCACTTGATCTGGATGCGGCGGCCGAATGGTTCCGTCAGGCATCTGATCAGGGGCTGGCGGACGCGCAATTCGCACTAGGGGTCATGTATCGCGAAGGGCAGAGCGTGGAGCTTGACCTTGAGATGGCAGCGTCGTGGTTTCAGTTGGCGGTTGACCAGGGTCAGCCCGAAGCACAATTCGCGCTGGGCTTGCTCTACGACGAGGGCCTTGGCGTTCCTCTGGACGACGAAAAAGCTTTCAACCTTTTCTATGCGTCGGCAACGCAAGATTACATGAATGCACAACATGCGGTTGGGCTCATGTACCTTTTTGGTGAAGGGGTCGCGGAAGATCGTGAGAGTGCAATTGACTGGCTCGAGCGTGCTGCCGCACAGGGTGTTCCCGAGGCGCAGGACGCACTGGCCGATCTGGCGGCAGAGGACGACGCAGAGAACATTCGGTCCACCGATGATGACGGCGACGGGCAGGCCCCGTCCGACTCCATCGAGGCGCGGCTGGAGACCGTTAAGCGACTGCTTGACAGCGGGCTCGTCACGCCGGAGGAAGCGGCGGTGCAGCGCCGACTGATTTTGAGCGAACTCAGCCTGGGTAGCGCGCCTGCAGGTGCGATTGACCGGCGCTCCGCAGCAACCATCACCGACCACGCGCCGCCGACAATCATTACGCCCGGATCACTGGAGACCGCCGGGTCAACCGTTGTTATTGCGGGCACGATTACAGATTCCTCGAGTGTCTCCAACGTCCGGGTTGCAGGTAGCCCAACGTTTGTTGATGGTGATGGACGGTTCAGCGTCACCCACCAGCCACCACCGGGTGCCAGCGAAGTTGAGATTACGGCGATCGATGAGCATGGCAATCGGGCGGAGCAACGGATCAAGATAGTTCGCCGGGCGATTGATCTGGATCTTGGGCCGTTTACGGCCCTGGTTATTGGCAACAATGCCTACGAGAAAATGCGGCCGCTCAAGACGGCGGTTGACGACGCGGAATCAGTTGCGGCGGTCCTGACTGAGCAATACGGCTTCAAGGTGACGACCCTGATCAACGCAACGCGTGCGGATATCATCGGCAGCCTGAGCCACCTCCGGGCAACGACAACCTATAACGACAACCTTCTCATTTATTACGCCGGGCACGGCGTTGTTGATGCTCTCACCGAAGCGGGTTCCTGGTTGCCTGTGGATGCTGATCCGGAGGATCCGACGAACTGGGTCTCTAATGCAGACATCACCAATATGCTGAAGGCGATTCCGGCCCGCCACTTGCTCGTTATTGCCGACAGTTGTTACTCAGGCGCGCTGGTTCGTTCGGCGCCGGTTGAGATCAAAACCTGGGAGGATCGGGTGGCGCTATTGCAGCGCCTTGCCGATAAGCGCTCCCGCACCGCGCTGGCGTCAGGCGGGCTCGAGCCAGTGCTGGATTCAGGTGGTGGTCGGCATTCAGTTTTCGCCAAGGCGCTGCTTGAGGTTTTGTCAGAGAACACCGCCATTATCGATGCGCAG
>JABJCZ010000035.1 GCA_018668475.1 Alphaproteobacteria bacterium
AATCTCTGTTTGATGATGCCACCTGTTACCTGGCTTCCGTACCAACTTATGTTGGCGGGCCGATGGCATTTGGATGGGGTACCGACAATGCTACCGCGCGACATACGCCGATCGATGTTATTGCCCGTCGGTTCGATTCCGCAGGTGTGACAACCGGATATTATCTGCCGGAAATGCATGCACAGGCATTCGCCCTGCCGCGCTACGTTGACGAGCTGGTCAACCCACCGGTCACGCGATAATCAGCGCACGAATCTGCCTGTTCGCTACCGCCAGCATGCCGAGGTCCAACGGGCTCGAAGACTTCAGATCTTCAAATAGATCACCCGTGCGTACCATCAACGCCTGATGTTGAGCCTCCCAGCTACCAATTGCTGCATCAACGCCGCCGTCTTCCGTGCTGTGCTGAAGCACCGCCAGACACAACGCTCGCTGCTGACCGAACAGGTCATCGGTAATTGCTGCAACCGCACGGTGCTGCCAGTGATTTCCACCATTCAGCGCGGCCGCGTTGTTACGCAGCCAGTCGATAGAAAACCGTGACCCAACAGCAAAATAGGCGCGTGCAGCCATCTCAACATCGAGACCGGTCTCGCCGGCTATTTCAACAATGTCGCAAGCTGGCAGCAGCCACTCAATCGCTGCGATCATTCTGGCCACGCCTTCGGGCACACCCTGCTCGATATACCGATTGCGGGTCGATTCGGTCCGGGTCCTGTTTTCTTCTGTAAGAACGGTCTCGATCACCTCACCAAGCGAGGCGACGCCGTCAGTGAACTCTTCGATCACGGCGGAAATGTCGATTGGCCGAGGGCGCGCGCGCAAAAACCAAAGCGTGCCCCGCTCCAGCAGGCGCCCTGTCTCAACCAGCATTTGGGTTTGCAAATCGCTGGGAACGTGATTGTCGAGCGCCTCAATTTCCAGCCACAGCTCCCGCAGACAAAACACATGTCGGGCCGCCGCATAAGCCCGCGCAACGTCGCTGGCAGGGGTGCTGGTCGCCTCGCTGAGATCATTTACAAATGAACAGCCAGCCCGGTTGACGATGCTATTTGATACCGTCGTCGCAATCAGTTCGCGGCGCAGCCGATGACTGGCGATGGCCGGGTCCTGAGTCTTTGAAAGCGCTTCCGGAAAATACTGCTCAAGATCTTCGCCAAGGTAAGGGTCTTCCGGCACGTCGCCCGCAATCAAATCCGCACATATGCCAATCTTAGCAGATGCCAACAATACAGCGAGTTCGGGCCGTGTAAGCGCCTTGCCGCCCTGAACTCGCTCAGCAATGGCCTCATCGTTTGGCAGAAACTCAACGCTGCGATCTAGGTGGCCTGCGCGCTCCAGGTCGCGCATCAAACGCATATGCGAATCAACATGATCCAGAGCGCCTGCCTCTTCGACGCTCAGCGCTTGGGTCTGCAAGTAGTTGTTGCGCAGCACGAGCGCCGCAACATCGTCCGTCATGTCGCCCAGTAGTGTATTGCGTTGAACCATTGTCATGTCTTCAGCGGCGACCAGTTGATTGACGAGCACCTTGATGTTGACCTCGTGATCCGAGCAATCAACGCCTGCGGAATTGTCAATCGCATCTGTGTTGATCCGCCCACCACGCAGTGCAAACTCCACGCGTCCGCGTTGGGTGACGCCGAGATTTGCGCCTTCGCCAATGACGCGGCAATTCAGGTCAGCGGCATCGATCCGCAAATGATCATTGGCGCGATCTCCAGCTTCACTCTGAGTTTCGTCACCCGCTTTGATAAAACATCCGATTCCGCCGAACCAGAGGAGGTCTGCATCCGCCATGATAATTGCCCGCACCAGCGCATGTGGCGTGAGCGTCTCGTCCTCAAGGCGCAGAACCGTTTTGATTTCAAGGGTCACTGTCACAGACTTGACCGCGCGCTCGATAATCATGCCACCCGGTGATAGAGCAGCAAGGTCATAATCACTCCAGCTTGAACGTGGCAAATCGAACAGTCGCTGGCGCTCGGCGAAACTGGCTGCAGGGTCCGGGTCCGGGTCAATAAATATCTGGCGGTGATTGAATGCGGCGATCAGCCGGGTGCATGGAGACTGCAACATGCCATTGCCAAACACGTCGCCGGACATGTCACCGACGCCAACAGCGGTAAACGGCTCGCGCTGTATATCTCGACCAAGTTCGCGGAAATGGCGTTTGACCGATTCCCACGCTCCACGCGCGGTGATGCCCATTTTCTTATGGTCGTAACCGTCCTTGCCGCCCGATGCAAAAGCGTCACCCAGCCAAAAGCCGTAGTGCGCCGAGACCTCATTGGCGATGTCGGAAAATGTCGCCGTGCCTTTGTCGGCGGCCACAACCAGATACGGGTCTTCATCGTCATACATGCGCAGCGCAGGCGGTGAGACCACCGCGCCGTCGACAAAATTGTCGGTAATGTCAAGCAGGCCAGCAATAAACGTCTTGTAGCAGGCAACGCCTTCGGCCAGCTGAGCTTCGCGATCATCGGTATCGGGCGGCTGCTTGACGACGAACCCACCCTTGGCACCGACGGGTACAATCACCGCGTTCTTGACCATCTGAGCCTTCATGAGGCCGAGGACTTCGGTGCGGAAATCCTCGCGTCGATCAGACCAGCGAATGCCGCCGCGAGAAATCTTGCCGCCGCGCAAATGAATTCCTTCCACTTGCGGCGAATACACAAATACCTCGACGAAGGGCCGCGGCAACGGCAGCCCTTCGACCAGCTGGCAATCCAGCTTCAATGACAGATATGCCTTGGGCTGGCCATTGGTCTGAACCTGAAAATAGTTGGTACGCAACGTTGCATCGATGACATTGAGGAAGCGCCGAATAATACGGTCTTCATCAAGGCTGGCGACCTGATCCAGAGCCTCGACAACCTTATCCCGCCATTGCTGTGCTTCATCAGTTGCACCGGGCTCCACCGGGTCAAACCGCGCAACAAAATACCGGGCCAGCGCAACGGCGATGCCGGCATGTGAGGCCAGTGTGTCCTCCATATAATCCTGACTGAACGGCGCACCGACCTGACGCAGATACTTGGCGACAGCGCGCACAATAACGACTTCCCGCCACGTCATTCCGGCCCGAATGACAAGCTGGTTAAAACCGTCGTCTTCGGCGTCGCCATTCCATATTTTTTCCAGTGCAATGCGAAATGGCTCGCGGACACTGGCGATGTCGATTTCAAAACCCGATTTTTCGACCATCATCAGGTCGTGAATCCAGAGTGCCTCAGCGCCCTCATGTTGTGTCTGCCCGCCCCCAATGCGAACGCGATAGGGCCGCTCGCTGATCACCTTGAGGCCAAGGCGCTCCAGCTTGGGCAGAATGTCCGACAGAGGAATTGGCATGTCCGCGTGATAGATCTTGAGGTTGACCACACTGCGTTCATGATCCAGCTGCCGATAGAGGTTGAGCGATAGCTCCCGCCGCTCCATCGCATCTTCCAGCAGACGGATATCCTGCGCGGCCACATCGGGGGAGAAGTCCTCTCTATAGGCTGCGGAAAATGCTTCGCCATATCGAGCAAAAATTTCTGATGCGTCGCTTTCGGAAAATCGCTTTTCAATGGATTCCCTTAAGCGGTCGCTCCACGACCGTGCCGCTTCAATAATCCCGGCTTCAACATCATCTACGTCGTAATCCGGAATTTCGCCGGGACGGGTTTCGATAATGTAATGAAGTCGTGCCAGCAGCGAATCTGAAATCTGGGTAGTGTAGGACGACTGTTTGCCGCCAAGCGCAGCCTCAAGAATCCACTGAACCCGTTTTCTGAGATCGGTGTTATAGCGATCGCGGGGCAAGTAAACGAGGCAGGAGACAAAGCGCTCAAATGGGTCGCGGCGCAGGAACAATCCGGGTTGTTGCCGCTCCTCGACCGCCAGCACACCCATGCTGACGTCCGCCAGCTCGCTTTCGGAAACCTGAAACAGCTCATCCCGTGGCAACGTTTCGAGCACATGCTCAAGCGCCTTATAGTCGTGACCACCCTCTGGCAGCCGCGATTGCAAAAGGACCTGCCGGATTTTGCGCCGGAGGACCGGGATATCCATAACCGAACTGCTATAAGCGGTGGACGTAAACAACCCGATGAACCGCCGCTCTCCGATCACTCGCCCGGATTCGTCAAATTGTTTGACACCCACCGAGTCCATTGGCACGGGCCGGTGAATTTTCGAGAGCAGTGTGGATTTGGTGATCATCAGCGGTGTGGATGAGCGGATGAACTCGGCCAGTTCGGGCGGGACAGAGCCTTTTCGGGCCATGGGGCCAAGGGGCCGGACGTTCGGGTCGGCGAGGATGCCAAGCCCGGTGTTTGGCATAATATGATAACTGAGTTGCCCGTCAGCACTGGATTCGACGGAATATTCACGACATCCGAGGAACGTAAAATGGTGATCGCCCATCCAGGCCAGAAAGGCGGCCGCCTCATCAGCTTCATTTTCCGGAAGATGGTCGGCCGCTAATTTCAGGTCCGCCAGCGCGACTTCGAGCCGCGACAGCGTCGGTGCCCAACCATCCACAGCGGCGCGCACGGCCTTCAGTATTTCAATAAGTCCGGTTTTTAACACCTCTCGCTCACCCGCGCTTGACCGCCGGTCAATTTCAAAAAGGATGCAAGATTCCCGGGAGCCGGCGAGATCACCGTCAGGCGTCGTGAGGTCAAGCAGCTTGCCGTCGGGTGACCGCTGGACAACAAATACCGGATGCATGGCGACATGAACCGACAACCCATTGTCCGCAAAGTAGGCCGTCGCTGAATCCACAAGAAACGGCATGTCATCATTGATCATGCACACTGTCGTATGCGGGCAAAGCCAGCCGTCGCGGTCGGTCTCGGGGTTAAAAATGCTCACCGTCGGCTCACCGGCCTGACGCTCCGCCATCAAGCACCACTGAGCATGTGCCATGCCGCCAAGGTCTTTAGCTGGGCGACCAACGACATCGGACTTTGGTGCCGACGTCAGGAACGCTTCGGCGAACTGACCGATCGCCCGAGTCTGCGCTTCAGGTACCTGCTGCTGAAGGTCGAGAATAACCTGTTGCAGTGTTTCAAAATTACGATCCTGACGGTTCACAGGCGCGGCTCCATGGCAATGGCAGATACCTACCGGCGACGTAACCGGCGGGCCCCTAAGTAAGCTCTCAGGAATATTAACCAAGAAGATGTTAATGAAGTAAACCACATAGGCGATTGTGGTGGTCCCCCGTCTTTTCTCTCGACGCGCCGAAATCCAGTCGCTTTAATGAGCTTGAGTGAAGTAAGGGTTTCGCCTTAGATGGTCGGGGATGGCCATCGTACTAGATGCCGGGGCCCGAAGGCTAAAGGGGCAAAATTCAATTTACAGCAATCGGACGGAGAACCGCCGGGTGCTTTTGCAACAAAGCAGGGAGCAATAAATCATGTCGAAATCGCACGCTAGCGGCAAGACACAGGAATATCTTGAACGTTATGTCGAAGGTGTAACGAAGCGGAACCCGGGGGAACCCGAATTCGTGCAGGCGGTTTACGAAGTCGCCTCGACAATTTTTCCATATATCGCTGACAAACCGCAGTATCACGAGATGCAGATTCTCGAGCGGATGGCGGAACCGGAGCGCGTTATTTCATTCCGCGTGCCGTGGACCGACAATGAGGGCCGTATTCGCACCAACCGTGGCTGGCGGGTTCAGTTCAACAGCGCCATTGGTCCCTACAAGGGTGGCATTCGCTTTCACCCGTCCGTAAATCAGAGCATTCTGAAGTTTCTCGGTTTCGAGCAGACTTTCAAGAACAGCCTGACCGGCCTGCCCATGGGCGGCGGCAAGGGCGGTGCCAACTTCAACCCCAAGGGTAAAACTGACAACGAAGTAATGAGTTTTTGCCAGTCGTTCATTACCGAGCTGTATCGGCATATTGGTGAAGATACCGATATTCCGGCCGGTGATATCGGCGTGGGTGGGCGCGAAATCGGCTACATGTTTGGCCAGTACAAGCGCATTACCAACCGTTTTGTCGGCGTCCTGACAGGCAAGGGCCTGGAATTCGGTGGCTCCAAAATGCGCACCGAAGCCACTGGCTACGGCGCAATCTTCTTCCTTCGCAACATGCTCGAGCACATGGGCAGCGGCATGGAAGGCAAGAAAGTGCTCGTTTCGGGGTCCGGCAATGTGGCAACCCATGCGGCCGAGAAAGTGACCCAGCTGGGCGGCAAGGCACTGACCCTTTCCGATTCCGGCGGCATCATTCACTGTGCGGATGGTTTCACGCAGGAACAAATCGACTGGATCAAGGATCTCAAGGGCCTGCGTCGTGGGCGGATTTCAGAGGCTGCTGACGAGTTCGGTAATATAACCTTCCACGAAGGAATTCGGCCCTGGGGCATTGAGGCGGACTTCGCAACGCCTTGCGCCACGCAGAACGAGATCAATGGCGACGACGCCGCAACGATGCTCAAGAACGGCATCAAAGCGGTTGCAGAGGGGGCCAACATGCCTTCCGAGCAGGCCGCTGTGGATGCGTTCCAGGACGCCAAGATTCTGTTTGGCCCGGCCAAGGCAGTAAACGCCGGCGGTGTGGGTGTTTCAGGTCTTGAAATGAGCCAGAACAGCGCGCGGATCTCCTGGGGTACCGATCAGCTTCGGGATCTGCTCGAAAACATGATGAAGGACATTCACGACAGCTGTGCCCAGTTCGGCACCGAAAAGGGTGGCCACGTCAATTATCTGGCGGGCTCCAACATCGCTGGCTTCGTGAAGGTTGCGGATGCCATGTTGGCCTACGGTCACGTCCAGGCCGATCGTCAGAATGCACAATTCAAGGGCGTTGCCACACATATGTGGCAGCGCCCTTGTTCTTTTGGACGGCAGGATTGACCGGGCGGCGGGCCATTGATTGTCGTTTTCGGATCAATCAACACAGATATTCTGATTCATACCGCCCGACTACCAGCGCCGGGCGAAACCGTATTGAGCCCGGGCTACCAGGCCTCTGCCGGGGGCAAGGGTTTGAACCAAGCCATCGCAGCGCAACGGGCGCGCGCCAGCGGGGCTGCTCCTGTGCGCATGGTGAGCGCCATCGGTGCCGATCCCATGGCTGAACTCCCAGCCGCGACCATGCGGAAAGCTGGCCTGGATACCGCCGGCGTTGCGGTGGTAGAAATGGCCACCGGCTGCGCCTGTATTACGGTGGATGGGCACGGCGAAAATCAAATCGTCGTGGCCTCGGGCGCCAACGCCTGCGTTTCTGCTGATCAGGTGCCGGAGGCCTGGCTCGGCCCGGACACCACAGTGATCGCGCAGATGGAGGTGCCCTCGGGGGAGGTCGTATCCCTGTTTCGCCGCGCCCGGGCGCAAGGGGCACGGACGATACTAAATCTCGCGCCCTATGCAGCGCTTGCCCCGGACGACCTGAGCCTGGTCGATATTCTAGTTGTAAACCAGGTCGAAGCAGACGCCCTGGCCGGCGCCCTCGGCATCACCGCCGGCAGTCCACGGCAACTGGTTGAGGCGCTGGCTCGCCATGTTGGCTATGCCGGCATTATTACGCTGGGCAGCGAAGGCGCAGTTGCGAGCGCTGATGGGAAATTTCTTTCAGTGGCTCCCATCCCGGTTGAACCTGTGGATACGGTTGGTGCCGGCGACGCGTTTGTTGGCGTGTTAGGCGCCTATCTTGATGCGGGCAGTTCGCTGGAGGTGGCTCTGCAGCGGGCCGCCGCGGCCGGCAGCCTCGCCTGCCTGAAACCTGGTGCCGCCCCCAGCATGCCGGGTAGAGCAGCCATCGAGGATAAATTTAGCTAGATGAAGCAACAGATTACGCGCAATCGTCGGGGCCGAAGACAATACCGAAGTTTTATTTGCACCTACACCCAATTATGCCGAATCAATGACCAGCATCACGCATACACCGACAAACATCGTAAGAGCGCTATTACACTTAAATAGAATAGAACCGTGATGCGCGGATGACGCAGTCAGGCGTCGCGGGCACGTATGAACTTATTCAGCCCAGCCGGCTGCCAAATCCGGAAACAGGCCGGCCAATCCAGCACGCGAGGCCGCACAAACACCGCGTTCGGTGATAAGGCCCGTAACCAGACGTGCGGGCGTAACGTCAAAGCCGTAGTTGGCCGCCGGGCTGCCATCAGGCGTTAGCTGCACGCGGCAATCCTGGCCCTGCTGGTCGCGCCCGAAAATATGTGTGACCTCTTCAGCGCTACGTTCTTCAATGGGAATGTCGGCCACGCCGTCACTGATCGACCAATCCACGGTTGGGGACGGCAAACCCACATAAAACGGCACATCGTTGTCATATGCTGCCAGCGCCTTCAGATAGGTGCCAATTTTGTTGCAGACGTCGCCGGTGGCGGTCGTCCGGTCAGTACCAACGATGCAGAGATCGATCATGCCGTGCTGCATCAGGTGGCCACCCGCGTTATCAACGATGACCGTGTGAGGAATACCTTGCTGGCCGAGCTCCCAGGCGGTCAACGAGGCACCCTGATTACGCGGTCTGGTTTCATCGACCCAGACATGCAGTTCAATGCCGGCACTATGGGCGGCGTAGATCGGCGCCAGTGCTGTGCCCCAGTCAACGGTGGCCAGCCAGCCCGCATTGCAGTGAGTCAGAATGTTGACGGGCCCATCTGAGCTGGCCGCCACATGGGTAATCAAACGGGCGCCATGAATGCCGATCCCCTGACAGATGGCGACATCTTCGTCACACACGTCAGCGGCGCGGGCAAACGCAGCGTCGGCCCGACGTTCGGGGGCCAAATCGATTAACCGGGCGCGCATGTCCTCCAATGCCCACCGAAGATTGACCGCCGTCGGGCGCGTCGCCATTAGCGCCTCACAAGCGACGGCAAGACCGACGTCAGACGCATCCGCAGTCATGGCGAGCGCCACCCCATAGGCGGCCGTGGCACCGATCAACGGGGCGCCGCGCACCTGCATATTGTAAATGGCATCCGCTGCATCCTGCAGGCTCGCCAGGCGGCAGCTGACAAAAGCATGGGGCAACTTTGTCTGGTCAATAATCTCGACGTCGCCGGCTGATGTGCGCCAGATGGTCCGGTATGGATTGCCATTTATCTGCATGGCTAAATCATGTGTGAGTGGCGCGGTCGAAACAAGTCAGCACTGACAGGGGTTACCGCCGGGAGCTTCAGGCCTCACCATCGACAAGCGGCTGAGCCTGGGCACCATCAATATCGTTTTGCCTGGCATTGGGCTGGGCGCCACTGGGCTGCAGACCCTTGTCGCGATTGAGCTGATCCATTGCGCGCCGCCGGTATTCGGGGTTGCTCGCTGCAAGCTCGAGATCCAGTTCGTCGTCGGTCATCGTAAATCCCCCCCATGCCGCAGCTGCTGAAAAACATCATTGCAACTGCGGGCATACGTTGAAGGCGCGACAAAATGTGGTCAAGGCATTGGATCGCTAATTCGGAAGTGATTGGGGATAACTCTGGGGATCACTATGTGGACGGATTGCGAAACGTCATCATGGCCCCTGCTCAGTCAAGCGATTCCCAGTGCGACCATACGCGCCCGCACGAGTTTGGATACGAGGTCATTGATCGGCGCCTCAATTCCCGCTGCTCGTGCCAATTCGGGTATGGCGCCATTGATGGCACCGATTTCGCAGGCGCGCGACGCTTCAATATCCAGCAACATCGACGGCTTGGCGCCAGGAATTTTTTCGCCGAACGCCCGCGCATAGGCCATAGGGTCATCAACGTCGAGCGTGATACCCTTCGCCTGCGCGACGTTGAAAACCTCCGCCGCGCAACCCGAGGCCACGGCCCAGGCATCGGCATCAGCCATAATGCCGCCGATGGTCAAGCCAGTAATGGTCGCGGTGCCACTGTAACAACAGTTGCAGAGCAGCTTCTCCCACACCAGTTGATCGATATCGTCAAAGCAGCGGACCGTGAAACTGGCCCCCTCCCATAGCGCGGCCAACTGTTTGAGACGCGCGCTCACCGGCCCTGATCGCTCGCCGAGGCGCACCAGCTCCATGCCATTGTGATGGGCGTGCCCCGGCCCGACCATGGACGCGCCGAAGCCACCGACAACGCCCACAACAACCCGGTCTTCACCGAGAACCGCGGCAGCCGCATCCGGCCCGCCGATACCATTCTGGATAGACAGAACCGGTGTGTCCGGGCCCAGCAACGGCGCCGCACTTTGTGCGGCATCCGAGACATGCATGGCCTTCGTCGCAATGATAACCACGTCACATTCGCCGCAGTCCGCTGGATTACTGGTTGCGTGCAACGGCACACACCGCTCGCCGCTGGCGCCCTCAAGCTGCAAGCCATTGGCCGCCATGGCGTCCACATGCTCCTGCCACTGATCAATTGCCCAAACCTCATGCCCCGCCGCCGCGAATAACGCCGCATAGACCGAACCCATGGCACCCGTGCCAACAATCGCAATTTTCATATGTCCCCGCGTACTGAATTTTCGGCTGACAAGCCCCGGCTGTCCTGAAACCGCAACAACAAATCACAGCTGTTGACCGCTCATCGTCGCGCTTTATGCTGGGCCAAGGCAAACAAAAAGCCGCAGGAAACAGAAGCATCCTGCGGCTTTTCGCCGGTCTGAAATGGAGCGGGCGATGAGATTCGAACTCACGACCCTAACCTTGGCAAGGTTATGCTCTACCCCTGAGCTACGCCCGCACCTTC
>JABJCZ010000338.1 GCA_018668475.1 Alphaproteobacteria bacterium
CCGCATCCATTTCGAGAACGTCGACGTGACGATCTTCAGCAATGGCGGCGCAATTTTCGCAAACGCCACAAGGGTTTGGCGTCGGTTCGCCCTGGCCGTCTTCACCTATACAATTAAGGGCCCGGGCAATAATGCGCGCGGTTGAGGTCTTGCCGACGCCGCGCACACCGGTCAACAGCCACGCATGCGGCAGGCGACCGGATGCCAGCGCATTGGTCAGTGTGCGAACAAGCGCATCCTGGCCGATCAGCGCCTTAAAGGTCGTTGGCCGGTATTTGCGGGCGAGGACGCGATACGGCGCAGCGCTTTCGTCGCTCACGGTGCCTCATTCAGTTGAACATTCCGGGGTGATGGAGGGCCTTGGGGGCCTTCATATTCACCAAATAAGTTGGGAGACTGGACTAACGACCCGATTCGAATCTCGTTACGGCTGCTTCCTTCCGGACCTGACCGGATTAGCGAGGAAACCGTCCGCAGCCAGTCCCCCAAAAGCACTATATCAGCTATCTGGCCCCTTCGCGCAAGGGGCCGCGTGCATGGCAACGCAAAGTGCGGGCCGCAGGCCACTGGCGGCGATCACGAAACTGCGAACTTCAGGCCGTCGACGCGAATTCTGGGTTGCGGCAGGATGGCGCCCCTTCCTGTTTGTCGGGCAATTTCTACCGGCCTGTTTTTGACTGGCAGGGCGTGCTGTGCCAGCTTTCCGCCTTATCGATAGAACCTGAAGGTCAGTATGTCTGATAAACACGCCGCGCCGCTTGCTCCGCGACCGGGAAATGTTTTCTCCGGTGTGCCGCTGGATCGCCTTGCATTGTCGCGCAAGGACGAGCCCTGGTTGGCGGCGCAGCTGACCGCCGACTCCAGCCTGTTTGTCCCCTATTGGCGCGACAAGCACCTTGTTGGCGGTGATGTTGATCCGCGCGCGGCCTTTTTGTCTCGCGACGCCATAGACGGGTTGCTTGATGGAAATGAAGAGATAGCGTTGCTCGGTCAACGGGTGGACACTGCCGATGGTGCGCTCCCCGCCTATTTCGGTATTGATCTCTCACATGCCGACGAAGCAGCGGTACTGGCCGCAGCACCAGGTGCCGCTCTGCAGGACATTCGCGAAATTGTGCAGATCATTCCCACAGAAGAAGCGTCAATCCTCTCTTATGCGCGTGGGCTGATGTACTGGCACGCCCGGCACCGGTTCTGTGGTGTGTGTGGCGGGGCGACCGTAGCCGAAGCCGCCGGGCATGAGCGCAAGTGCACTGCCGAGGCCTGCGGCACGTCACATTTTCCGCGCACCGATGCGGCAGTCATTGTGCTGGTGCACGATGGAGACCATTGCCTGCTCGGTCGGCAGTCTCGGTGGCCCACGGGCATGCATTCAACGCTTGCCGGGTTTCTTGAGCCCGGCGAAAGCCTCGAAGAAACCGTGCAACGTGAGATTTTTGAAGAATCGGGCGTGCCGGTCGTTGACGTGCGTTACCACTCGTCGCAACCGTGGCCGTTGCCAGGTTCGTTGATGGTCGGTTTCATGGCCCGCGCTCTGTCACGTGATTTGGTGATAGATGAAGAAGAGCTCGAATACGCCATCTGGATGAGCCGGGATGACCTGTTGAAGCGAGAAGAGAGTGACCGGTTTCGCTTGCCGGGCACCTTTTCCATCGCACGCCGTCTCATTGAAGACTGGATGGCCGGCCACATTCCGGACTGACTATTCGGCGTTTCGGGCTGCTTCGACCCTGAAAGGGTGTGCCGGGTAGACGCCCATAATTCGCACTTCGTGGCTGAAGAACTCAAGCTCCTCAAGCGCATTCTGCAAAGCTATGTCGCTGGGGTGCGCTTCCACCTCGGCGAAAAACTGGGTCGCGGTGAACGCCCCGCCGACCATATAGCTTTCCAGCTTGGTCATGTTGACGCCATTGGTCGCGAAACCGCCCATTGCTTTGTACAACGCGGCCGACACATTGCGCACCCTGAACACGAACGAGGTTACGACGGTACCGGCTGCCGGGTCCGGGTTGATCGGTTCAGCCGCGAGTACGATAAACCGGGTCGTATTGTGGGCTTCGTCCTCAATATCGGCTTCAAGTATTTCAAGGCCATAGGTCTCGGCCGCCAGCGTCGAGGCGATGGCGGCCATGGACTTGTCCTTGCGCTCGGCAACTTCTGCGGCCGCACCGGCGGTATCCGCATGGACGACCGCGTGCAGGTTCAATCGATCAATTGCCTTACGGCACTGCGACAACGCATGAACATGGCTGCGCACAGTTTTTATATCGTTCAGATTAGCGCCGGATACACCCAGCAGCTGGTGGCGGACCCGCTGAAAATGTTCGCCGATGAAATGCAGGCCTGCATCCGGCAGCATCTGGTGAATATCCGCAACCCGCCCGGCGACCGAATTTTCGATCGGGATCATGGCGCGGCCAGCCCGGCCTTCCTCGACTGCCGCAAAGGCGTCGGCAAAGGTCCGGCATGGCAAGGTCTGCATGTCAGGAAAAACTTCCCGGCAGGCCAGATCCGAATAGGCCCCGGGGGCCCCCTGAAATGCCACGATGTTGGCGGGGTCGGTGGTCACGGTCTTCAGTCCTTCGCGCCAGTGCCGGTCGTATGCTCAAGCTCTTTTTTAGCCTGCTCAAGATCGGCCGGAGTATCGACACCGAGCGGAATGGTGTCAACGAAGGCCACGTCGACCCGCATGCCGGCCTCCAGCGCCCGTAGCTGCTCCAGTTTCTCGCGTTGTTCCAGCCCGCTGGGTGGCAGGCCGACAAATCGAGCCAAAGCCTCTCGACGGTAGACGTAGAGCCCGATGTGGTGCCATAGCGGACCATCGCCGTGGGGCGCTGTGGCGCGGGTGAAATAGAGCGCACGACCACTGGTGCTATTCGGCCCGGCGGACACCACGGCTTTCACCACATTGGGGTTGTCGCGTTCAGCGGGGTTAATAATCGGCGCAGCCAGTGTTGCGATATCAACCGCCGGATCGGCCAGCAATGCCAGGGCGTCCTGCGGCAAATGGGGGGCGAGAGTCGGCAGATCACCCTGTACATTGATCACCGCATCGTGGAGCCCGTCCGGGTCAAGCTGCTCCAGCGCCTCGAAAATCCGGTCCGAACCGGACGGGTGGTCGGGGCGGGTCAGAATTCCGCGTCCGCCGGCTGCCTCGACGGCGCTTAGGATTTCGGGTTCGGCACAGGCGACAACCACCGGGCCGCACTTCGCCGCTTCAGCCCGTCGCATGACCTGAACAATCATCGGCAACCCGGCAATGTCGGCCAGCGGCTTGTTCGGTAGCCGTGTGGACGCCAGCCGTGCCGGAATCAGCACAACGGGATTTTGCGGTGCGCCGGCGGCGGCGTTGCTCGGGCTCGACATCAGGCCTAGTATCCTCTTCTCGTCGCCGTTATAGGGGTTGGACAGGGACGGGGGAAGCCGCTAATCTCCCCGCCGTTTTCCAATTGCAAGCGATCTGAGGGCCATGTCCACTTTCGAACTGAACAAGTTTGCCGGCGCCATCCTGTTTGCCGGCCTCGTGGCGATGATCGCGTTTATCGTGTCCAAGGGTGTGTTTGAGCCCAGCCACGGCGGCGGGCACGGGATCCAAGCTGCGCATCATTATCCCATTGAAGCGCAAGATGATGGTGATATGGACCATGCCGACGGGGCGGTTGATGACGCCGAGGTGCCTGACGCGCCGTCGCTTGGCGCGATGCTGGCAGTGGCTGATGCCGGCGCGGGCAAAAAGATATTCAAGAAGTGTGCAGCCTGCCACACGGTTGAGCAAGGTGGCGCCAAGAAGGTCGGCCCGAACTTGTGGAGCATTGCCGGGCGCGAAGTCGCAAGTGCAGGTGACTTTGCCTATTCTGATGCGATGGCAGGCCTTGGTGGAACCTGGGACCTCGACCGGCTGAATGCCTTTCTCGTTAATCCCAAGGATTTTGTGCCAGGCACCAAGATGACCTTTGGCGGGATCAAGAAGGATGGCCAGCGCGCAAATCTGCTGCTTTTCCTGATCCAGAACAGTGATGCGCCACTGCCCCTGCCGGCAAAGTAACCTCTAGCGGTTTTCTATTTATTGTTGGTGCCTGCTGCGAGCAGGGCCTTGACGGCTGCCTTGCTCTCACCTGGTGCAACTGTCAGCCGGAACAGGTCACCGCGTTCTGACTGGCGCTTGATGAGGCGCACGATCGCCATCGTGTCGGCGTCGTCCGAGGCGATATTTTCCAGCATTGTGGTGAGCGCCTCGTCTGGTGGCAGGGTCTCGATGGCGGTATGCCCGGCGCGTTCCAGATGTACCAGCGTAGCGATTGGCGTGCACTCGTTGTATGGAGTAAACCCCTCCAGCTCCCGCGCCAATATCAATCGATGATCATCGGCCGTCATCGCGCCGCGGGCCAGTAATTCGTCCGGTATGCCGGCGTCTGGCAGATTGTCGGGATCGATGCGGAGCTTCAGACACTTGGGAAACGGCTCGATAGTCTGATGATCGGCGCTGAGCCGCACCCGGTCATCACCAATCACCGGATGGCCTTCTTGCCACGCCGTATAGGCCAGTGTCGTTTTGCCGGCGCGCGGTGCGCCGTAAAAGATACAGGCACCAGCGGATCCTTTTATGGCGCCCGCGTGCAACACGGTTGCGCTGCCGGTGGTCAGAAAAATATGACCGAGCCCCTCCAGCACCATAAACAGCATCTGGTCGGCGTCGTCGGTCTCAAGGTGCCAGCCGTCACCCCGAATGCGATAGCCCGCACCGGTGTTGCTGGCGATAACTAGGTGTTCTGTGTCGGGTAGCCGTGTGTCTGTAGTAGGTAAAATCACGCCGGACAGTGAAAGAAAAAGCGCCACTCGGTTGGCGAGGTCCGGCACGTTTGTCTGCAGACAGGCGTCAATCCCATGCCAGGTAAACCGATAGGTCCCGGCGCGTGTCACGCGTTCGTCTCGCTGGCCTCGATCAAACCTGCTGTTCGCAGGCGGGTGAGCGTAGCGGCAATGTCTTGCTCGAGTGCTGCCGCCGCCACGTCGGGATAAAGCTCGCTGAATATAGCCATGATTTCGGTGCCGCTAATTTCGTCCTCAAGGCATTCCCACAAGGCCTGCGCGGTACTGTTCAACGTTACAACCTCTCGGCTGTCGGCGTTCATTAGAATCAGCTCATCGCCCAGCGTTTCCATGTCAATGTGCTCACTGCGGCGGTATCGGGTATCCATATCGCTATCCGTCACGTTGTC
>JABJCZ010000339.1 GCA_018668475.1 Alphaproteobacteria bacterium
ACATTCGCCGAGGACCAACCACATATCCACCGGCTCGTTCGGCTCGCCCAGGCCGCCGCGCGCAACGGCGACGGATTTCGCTTCGCCGACGCCGTGATGACCCTGCTTTGGGATGGCCAGACCGACAACTGGCACGAAGGCGATCACCTCGCGCGAACCATCAATGGCGCCGGCCTCGACTACGCTGCGCTGGCCGCGACCGCGGAACAAGAGCCGGAAGCCCTCGACGCCGAAGTTGAGGCCAACCAGGTGGCCCAGCGCACTGCCGGGCACTGGGGCGTGCCCCTGATGACATTCGACGGCGAACCCTTCTACGGGCAGGATCATTTTGATCAGTTGCTCTGGCGGATGAAACGAGGCGGCCTGACCGCGCGAAGTTGAGATAGAACTCACTCCCTTTGCGCCATCCCGTAAAGCGGATAGCCTAGGCGACGGAATCGGAAAACCTGAGGACACACCATGAACTCACGCCTGCAGGGGCGATTGTCGATCACCATCACCCTGACGACCGCGATTGGCCTGTTGGTTCTCATCTCGGCGGGCGGTGTGCTGGGTGTCGGCGTCTGGCTCGCGCAGAAGAACACTTTTGCACTGCTCAGTGAGAATGCGAATCAGGGAATTAGTGCGGCGACTGGCCAGGTCGAGCAACATTTGCGGGCGGCGGAACACCAAGTTGATTTCATCGCCAAGCTTATTGAGAAGGGTGCAACATCTCCTGACGACAAGGAAATGTTTTCGCAGTTCCTGCTTGGTGCTCTCGCTGCCGCGCCACAAATCGAAGCCGTCATGTTCATTGACCCCGACTCACAGGCAATCCTCGCGGGCCGAACCCGTGAAGAACAGAGTGCTGTGATCAACGAACAGGACTTTTCCGATGACCCGACGGTGCAGGCGAGCATGGGCCAGATCTCATTCGGACCGACCTGGCTGCCGCCCATCTGGCGCGAACAGTTCAATAAAACCTATCTCAACCTTGCCCAAGCCGTCATCCGCGACGGGGTCTTTGTGGGCGCCGTTGTCGCCGTCGTTTCGGTGGAACAATTGTCGCTCTTCGTCGAGACAACATCGGTTCGCCACGATGCTGGAACGCGCTTTATTCTCTACGGGCGAGACCAGGTCATCGCCCACTCACTCCTCAGCGGCGGCCACACCGAAGGGTCGAACGAGGCGCCTTTGCCAACCGTCGCGAACTTTCCCGATCCTGTCATTGCCGCCATGTGGAATGAAGACGTTACCTTCGACCTGCAAATGATGGAACTGGCACAAGGGACAGATGGCCACGTTATCCAACTGAATGATGCTGAGTACGTTTTCATCTACCGTGACCTTCCGGGATTTGGCCCCTTACCGCTCAGGGTCGGCGCCTACTTTCAGACCTCCGATATTGGCGAAGAGGTTCGCCGGATGATTGCTGCGCTTATTGCGGGCGTTGTGGCGCTCATATTGTCCGTTATCGCGGCGATTTTTGTTGGCCGCCGCATTGCCAAACCGATCGTGCAGTTTTCTGAGTCCGCAGGTCGTATTCGCGATCTCCAGATCCCCGATGTAAAGGAATTGCCGGGCAGTATTTTTCGGGAACTCAATGAGCAGGCCCGTTCCTTCAACGCCATGCTCGTGGCGTTGCGCTGGTTCGAACTTTATGTGCCACGCAAGATTGTCGAGAGTCTGATCAAGCGCGGTGCACCAGAGCAAGCGCTGTCCGATGCCCGCGAGATCACTGTCATGTTCACCGATATTGTGGGGTTCTCGGCAGCGTCAGAGGGCATGAAAGCCAGCGAAGTCGCGGCCTTCGTGAATGCGCATTTCTCGCTGGTGGTTGAATGTGTCGAGGCCGAGGGCGGCACGGTAGACAAGTTCATCGGTGATTCGGTCATGGCCTTCTGGGGAGCCCCTGACGCGCAGGACGACGCGGCGACGCGCGCGTGTCGCGCTGGCCTTGCCATTGCCCTGAGAATGAACGAGGAAAACAGCCTAAGGGCGACGCGCGGGGAACCGCCAATTCACATCCGCGTTGGTATTCATTCAGGAGATGCCACGGTTGGCAACATCGGCGCGCCCGGCCGGCTGAACTATACGATCATCGGCGACGTGGTGAACATTGGCCAACGGCTGGAGCAACTGGGCAAAGAGCTATACGAGCCCGGGACCGAAGTTGCCATTCTCATCAGCGCCGAGACCGCCAATCGGCTTGACGCCTCATTCAACCCGCTCCCTGCCGGGCATCACAAGGTCAAGGGCCGGCTCGGCGAAGTCGAAGTGTTCAAGTTGCAGTAGGCGCAAGCCCGCGATCGGCGCGGCAAGATTTGTCGAGGGCTGATTGGCCGCCTGGATTAGTTTTTCGGCCAGAGAGAAGCGCGGCGAAATTAAAACCGAGGTTTGCAGCCATATCGCCGAGCCCTCGACCTCTTAAACAGGCCCGGACACCGGGGCCAGAAAAAGTGGTAGCGGGAGGCGGACTCGAACCGCCGACCT